>DATGHL010000033.1 GCA_035308025.1 Candidatus Binataceae bacterium | reverse complement strand
CCCGTCGGGCCAGCGCCGATCCATCAGGAATTGCTTGTAAGCGTCGCTCGTCGGGAAGGTTTCCATCAACTGCCGTAGGGTCATCATGGAAACAAGATTAGCAGCAATGGAATCTGTAGTCAAGTCCTTTAGACTTACCATGATTAGCGGGGGCGAACTCGATATCCTGGACGCCGCAAGGGGCTGAAACTCCCTTCGGGGGGTAGAGGCAGCCGCGTGTTAGATCCTGCGTCGTCTGCTGGCTCCAGCTAGCCATTCCATCAGTAGAGGAATATACATAGAAGGAGCCGAAGAGCAGATACTGAGAAACCGCAGGGTCGGTGGCTAGACCGGGGAAGAATATACGCTCACGCTTAGGAACGTCCAGGTGTTGGCGGAATCGGCCGAGTAGTAGAGACCGACGCCACCGAAAACTACCCCGCTTCCGTGGGTGCCCGGCTGAATGGTCAGTGTTTGATCGAAATCCGACTGAGAAAACGCGCTAGGATTCAAGCAGGAACCACTGGTGTCCGCGGTTCCGTCGATATAAACGACCAACTTGGGAGCTGTAAGAAGTTGACAGGGCACTTTCACTGACAGCCAAGTCGAGCCCGAATACCTGAAAAGCCCCAAGTAGCTACTTCCAGCGCTGGATCCCACCATTGCATAGGCGACGCCGTCGGCTGCCGCCAAGCCGATTCGGCCTACTGAGCCGTTAGTGATGCCGGGCAGTGTCGCGGCCGACCAGGTATTGCCAGAGTTCGTAGAAACGAAAACGCCGTAGTCGTGTACCGCGGCAAAGACGGTTCCTGTAGATGAATCGATAACGACGTCATCGGCGGGACACGGAGAGCTTGAGCCCGCGATCACACTCCGCCCAGTGCCGAGGGGGCATACTGAGTGAACGTGGAACCCCCGTCCGTGGAGCGCCAAAGGCCCCAGAACCCTCCAAAAGTCAGGCTCTTTACAGGACTGAGGCCAGCTCGATCGGTGCCCAATTCGGGAACTGCCGCTGCGTAAACGTACGGTGGAGAATGGCTGGTATCGATTGCTAGCCTCGTGAACCCCTCCTCTAGTTGGCTCGACGGAAGCATAAAGCCGCCCGGCTCGATCACTGTACCCGCGATTGACGACCAACTCGATCCTAAGTTAGCCGTGCTGAACAGCCCGTCTCCCCAAAACGAATCGCCACCGTTACCCTCGCCCGTTGCTAGAAATATGGTTGGCGGATTGGTCGTCGCATTCAGCGCCAAGGCGCCGACCGTCGTCTGCGGAAACCCTTGGCCGAACGTCGATGTGTCGAGGACGCCACTGATCCTGGTGAAGGTGTTGCCGCCGTCGCTACTCATCCATACACCCGCGCCGGCCGTTCCGACAAACAATCTTCCCGACGTGGTGGGATCGGCGGCAATGGCGGTAATACGCCCGGTTGCCGCAAACGGCTGTCCAATCTGGACTCCTCCGAAGTTGGCCGTAACGTTTTGGATTGGTTTAGGACCAATAAACTGCCAAGCCGGATTTGACACCAAGGCTGAACCGGCGAAGGCCACGCCTAACCAGAGCACGAATGCACCCGCGAAAGTTAAGACAATGAATGGACGATGGTTTTGCAACGTCTTTCCCCCTTTCGAACCTGCGCCTTCTTGACCTTGCTCCATCGCGAGCCTAGTTCGGATAATGTCCGCCGCGCGGGGCGCACGCTCCCTTGAACACCGGGTCGGACTTTGTCGTGTCGCAAAACTCGGAATACTTGCACTCAGCATCGGAGTTGCACCAGGCATTGGTGCGGCCACAGGTCCCGGACTGATAGCTAGAGGCCCACTCACACCTAGAGGCTCCCGGGCAGTCCTCGTCTCGGTTGCAACTCATGGCTTGCCCGACCGCTGGTGGATCGGCTGGCATCCTCGTCTCTCCCACGTTCACGCAGGTCCAGATGGTCTTTCCGTCGAGATCGCTGTAACCCCTCGTCGTTTGTCCGGGGGGACAGGTCGGCCCAATCTGGCCCGCGTTCGCCGTACCGAGGATGCAAGCGACAAGAACCGCAGCCATCAATACCGCGCGGCCAACATCCCCCGCGATTGCTGCACCTATGCGTCGCAGCGAGTCGCTCTGCATCCGACCGCTGCCCCTGCCGCGCCACGCTGAAAGATAACCACCGCCGTTAAAACTTCTGCCCATGTCAGAATTCTCCGACCGTGATCCTATCGCGCAACGTAACATTCAGGGGGGCGGCGCAAGGAAAAGCGATGCTCTTTAGGCAAAAATTATCCACAGGTCTCGACCGCGTCACAATTTGATGACCTGCAGCCCTCCTCTAACTGACTGTCGCCGCCGGCGATAAACGAAATCGCGCGGCGCTTTCTGTATCAACTTTCGTTGCGGCAGATAGGCGCTTGCCATAGGCTGAAGATGGCGGCAGGCGACGCCGACCTCTGATGCTGTTCACGACGCCCAATCTGCTAACGCTGAGCCGGATCGCAGCGGTCCCGGTGATCATCGTGCTGCTGCTGTATCCGGGACCCTCGCCCTCCGCTATCGCCGCGGCAGTGTTCCTGGTGGCGTCGCTAACCGATTTTCTCGACGGCTATATCGCACGCAATTACGACTCCGGCACGATGCTGGGGAAATTTCTCGATCCGATCGCCGACAAGCTCGTGGTAATGTCGGCATTGATCATGCTGGCGGGTATTCCGAGGACGCCGCGCGTACCGGCCTGGATCGTCGCTGTGCTGATGGCTCGCGAGGTGCTGATAACCGGCCTGCGTGCGATCGCCGCGGTGGAAGGGGAGATTATCGGCGCTGACGAACTCGGCAAGTACAAGATGGCGCTGCAATGTATCGCGCTCGAGGGGCTGCTGATTCATTACACCTACTGGCACGTCGATTTTTTCGCCGCCGGGATGCTGGTGTTGTGGCTTTCGCTGATCCTCAGCCTCTGGTCCGGGGTCGAGTACTTCGTCAAGGCCCGGGGGATCTTCGCCGGCGAGCAACGAATGCCTCGGCCGAAGCGCGCCGTCGCGCAATGAGCGGGGCGGTTCGATGAGCCGAGCAGTTTGACAGTGTCGCAAGGGACCGTTACAAACTTTGGTCTGCTCCAGCCATGCGGGGCGGGTGTAGCTCAGTTGGTAGAGCGCGTGCTTGCCAAGCACGAGGTCGTCGGTTCGAAACCGATCACCCGCTCCAGTCATTAGCCGTATTCCGCAAGAGACGCGCAGCGTTGCGCGGCGGCGGGTCAGGGTGAAGTCGGCTGACGATGACGCAGACGACGGGCGAATTTGACCGGTGCCTGCAGCCGCTCGACGCCGGAATAGAGCATTTCGTGATAATCCTTGGGCCGATGTTTCGACAGCAGCCCGAGGCTGAAAGTCTTCAGCCGGTCACTCAGAGGTGATGCGCTAGGTTCAAGCGGTGCGAAACCAAGACTGCGCAGAAAGTGGTTGGCCTGGAAGACCTTCGCGCGCGCGTTCAGTTCGCGCGTGCAGAACATTATGCTGACGGAGATTGACAGGTTCTCGCAGTTCTGAACCCAGTGTGGCGCCAGCGGCGGCTGATGGACGCCGATCCCCGGCGCCAGATGAAAACAGCGGCTTTTCACTCGCGACTCGTCGCGAAAGCTCGGAGCGTCAAAATCGTTAACGTAGAAGGCTTCAATTTCCCTTGCGCTCAGGATTTCGCGATCCGCGCCGTCGAGCAGATTGACGTTCTTTTCGCCTCGAATCTGCAGCAGGAAGTTATATTCGTGGTCGATGTGATAAGGCGTCGTAATCCCCGGAGAGCTCACGACAATCGTCATGCCCGACCAGGTTATTTCACATCGCAGCGGAACTCCGGAGAGAGCTTCGATGTCACACAGAATCGATTGCAGCAGGTCGGCGTAATCTTTGTCAGACTTTTCGACGCTTGACAGTTTGAGCCATAACGCGGCCCGTTCGATTTCAGTGATTGTGTCGCCCTGCAAGTCGTAGGCGGCCATCGTGCTGAACTTGGTTTGGGCCTCGGCGTTGTGCGCGTCCAGCAGAATCGACTTACCAGCATACGGCCCATGCACGACCTTCTCAGCGAGGCGTGCGAGCCGGTCGAGATCGAAGAGAGGATGATCAGCGAGGCGATGACCGAAGGAAAATGCCGAACGGCCTAAGCAGTCGCGAAAAACTGAATCATCGGACTCGATGACGCTCGTCATGGGCTACGTATAGCACTATTGATTTCACGTTTCCAGTGCTTGGCATACCCCACCGACGATCAATTAATCATGCCTTTAGGCTGGTATTGACGGATGTTACAGGTTAGCTTCGTCAATTCGACGTATCTCACCGATTTCCCAGCAGGCGCTGTCGCAGCCGGCTCACCATCCCGATTGAACGCCCCAGCCGATCGGCGCCCGAAAATATCAGCTCGTGGCGACTGCGGGGGCGGCGTTTCGAGAGCAATCGCATACCGGCGCTTTTCATGCGATCACTCAGGCGCGTCGCGTCGCGCAAGTGTGACCCCTCGGGCTCGCGCGGGCGCAGGCCGAGCCTGCGAATGAAGTGATTGGCCTGAAAGACTTTCGCGCGTGCGTTGAGAGTCCGAGTCGAGAAGATGAAGCTGGCGGAGATCGAGACGCAATCGCCGTTACGCACCCAATGCGGCGACAGCGGTAGAATATGCAGACCCGCGCCTGGGGTTAGCTGAAGCTGCGGTCTTTGTCCTGCGCTCCGTCATGCAGCGCGGGCGCGTCGAAATCATTCAGATAAAGCCTTCGATCTCGTGTTCGCTCAGGATGGAGCGGTCGGTGCCGTCAAAGAGGTGGACTTCTTTGATGCCCTGAACCTGCAAAAGCAGATTGAACTCGTGATCCATATGATACTGCAGCGCGATGAGTGGCGAGTCGAGCAGGATCGTCAGGGCCGACCATTCGATCTGCCGACGCAACGGTAACCCGCTCAGCGTTTCGGTTTCCTCGATTATCCGCTGCAGCAGATCAGCGTATTCCGGGTCCGCCTCGTCGACGCTGGTCATTTTCACCCACAAGCCTTCTGTGCGGATACTGCGGAAGGTTTCGAGCAATGGCGGCCGCTCACGCATATGGCCGAACTTCGATTCCCTCGAATTGTGATGCGCATTCATCAAGGCGAATTTCTCGGGATGCGGCCCGGCGAGCATCGTTTCGGCGAGACGCGCAAGCCGCTCGGCCGCACTCAGCGACACGTCGTTGGGAAGCACGGGCATCGCGCGCGGAGCTGAAGCATCGGCACCACCCTCGGCGGCGATTTGAGCGAAACTGTTCGCATAAAACACCCTCGGTCGCGCCTGCGCGTTGGTCGAAATGTTGAGAATCTTGCCCAGCTTAATTCCCATCGACGACGCGAGCGTCTGCGCTTTGCGCTGGGCATCTTCGGAGGCCTGGGCGATTGCCTCCTGGCTCGCCACGGTATTCGCCTCAAGCTGGAGTACGGGACCTAGCGCGTCCAGCGCCGGTGTTTTTACTGTGACGGTTGTGTTGCGTAGAGAAGACCTGTCGCGTAGGCTGCTGCGCCGCCTGTTGCGGTGTCTCCGGCTGCATGTTCAGTTCAGTAACGCTGGTCTCACCGTGACCCTGAAGTTTAGCTTTCAGCGCCTGCTCAACCCTCGCAACCTTGCGGGCGCCATCGTTAGCCGCTGCGATCGACGTCGAGCCTCGGCCAGACACTTCAAAAGTCGCCGAAGGCACTTGTACCACCTATCCTTGCCGCCTTTGGGCCATAAACGATGGCGCTGGTCAAGCCCGAACCGCGATCTTGCGGACCCACCTCCACCTCCTGCAACTCAACCTGCCGTAGTTTTGAAGCGCCCGCGGCGAGCCCGGCTTGAACCAGCGCCCCTAGCTCCTGCAGACTCGGAGTCGTCGCAGTCACCCCAGCGGTAAAGAGCCAGCCTCCAGACTCGGCCGAGATAGCTCCAGTGACTATCTGTTCTTCAGTGGGCATCAGGGCATAATTGCTGGTCTCGATATTAACTCATTGATCTTCTTGCTCTGGAGCTGGGGGCATTCCTCGCCGGTTGGCGCCTTGCTCTCGACCGTAAACGCGACCGTCATGAGGTCGGGCTTGGCCTTCGATTCGCCGTGTCCGTCCACCGTGATGGTCCGCGCTCCGGGCGCGATCGTTCCGGACGCGACCGTTCCGATCTGGCTGGAAGCGACCGTTCCGGTCTGGCCAGACGTGATTGATGCGTAACACAAAATCAGGCCCATGAGCAGGACCATTCCCCGACGACTCATGTTGCTCTCCTGGGTAGCGGCCCTACGCGACGATGCTGACGAGTTTGTTCGGGACGTAGATGACCTTTTTCGGCGGCTTGCCGTCGAGGTGCTTGCGCACCGCCTCGCTGTCGAGCGCCATCCCGCGCACGACGTCCTCGGCGGCGCCGGCCTCGACCACCAAGCGATCGCGGACCTTGCCGTTGACCTGCACGACGACGGTTACGGTCTCGTCACGCGTGAGTTCAGGATCATACTTCGGCCAGGCTTCGAGATGGATCGAGGTGGCATGGCCGAGCTCGCGCCAGAACTCCTCGACGATAAAGGGCGCGAGCGGCGCGAGCATCAGCACGTAACTCTCGACGGTGAAGCGGCCAAGCTCGGCGGGCGCGAGCTTCTGAATATAGTTGAGCTGTTCCATCAGGGTCGCGAGCGCGGTGTTGAAGCGCATCCGCTCGACGTGATCGGTGACTGTGCGCAGCGTCTTGTGGGCGCGGCGGAGAGTTTCGAGCGCGGGTGCGCCATCGGGACATCCAGCGGCGACATAGCGGCGGACCATGGTCCAGACGCGCGAAAGATAGCGCGCGGTGCCGAAGACGCCCTCTTCGTTCCAGTTGGTGGCCTCCTCGAAGGGCCCCATGAAGAGCTCCCAGAGCCGCAGCGCGTCGGCGCCATATTTTTCGACCATCGTGTCGGGCGTGACGACGTTGCCCTTGCTCTTGGACATCTTCTGGCCGTCTTCGGCCCAGATCATCCCCTGGTTGCGCAAGACCGGAAACGGCTCGATGAAATTGATGAGGCCGGCGTCGTACATCACCTTGGTCCACATCCGCGCGTAGAGGAGATGCATCACGGCGTGCTCGGCGCCGCCGACGTAGAGGTCCACCGGCAGCCAGTAATCGCCGGCGCGTTTCTCGAACGGCGCGGCGGCTTCATGCGGCGACGCGAAGCGCAGGAAGTACCAGGAGGAGCAGGCGAAGCCGTCGAGGGTATCGGTCTCGCGCTGGGCGTGACCGCCGCATTTCGGGCAGGTAGTGTTGACGAATTCGGGAACGTTGGCGAGCGGCGAGCGCCCCGTGCCTGAGGGCTGGTAATCGGTCATGTCGGGCAGCACGACGGGCAATTGATCGTCGGGGACCGCGACAATGCCGTCGCGCGCGCAGTAGATGATCGGAATGGGACAGCCCCAATAGCGCTGACGGGAGATCAGCCAGTCGCGCATCCGGTAGCTGACGGTGGCGCGGCCGAAGCTCTGCTCCTCGACATACTTGCAGACAGCGCGGAGCGCATCGGCGGTTTTCATGCCGTCGAGGAAGCCCGAATTGATCGCGACGCCGTAATCACTGAAGGCGCGATCGTCGGGGGCGGCGCTACCGTCGGCGGGGGCGGTGACGACCGGGATTTCGAGTCCGTACTTTTGCGCGAACTCGAAGTCGCGCTGATCCTCGCCCGGCGCGGCCATAATCGCGCCGGTGCCATAGCCCATCAGGACGTAGTCGGCGATCCAGATCGGCACGTCCTTGTTGGAAAAGGGATTGCGCGCGTAGGCCCCGGTGAAGACCCCGGTCTTTTCCTTGACGGTCGAGAGCCGTTCGATCTCGGTCTGACGCCGCGCCGCGGTGACGTAGGCCGCGACCTCTGCGCGTTGCGCAGGCGTCGTGATCTCGGCGACCAGCGGATGCTCAGGGGCGAGCACCATGAACGAGACGCCGAAGACGGTATCGGGACGCGTCGTGAAGAAACGGACTTCCTTGCCCGGATGCGCGCTGACGGCAAAGGCGATCTCGGCGCCCTCGGAACGGCCGATCCAGTTGCGCTGCATCAGCTTGATCGGCTCGGGCCAATCGATGCCGTCGAGGTCGGCGAGCAGGCGATCGGCGTATTCGGTGATTTTGAAGAACCACTGTTCGAGGTCTTTCTTGGTCACCGGAGTTTCGGTGTGTCGCCAGCAGCATCCGTTGACGACCTGCTCATTGGCGAGGATGGTGCGGCAGATTTCGCACCACCACTGCGAGCCCATCGCACGGTAGGCCAGCCCACGCTTGTAGAGCAGGAGGAAAAACCATTGGGTCCATTTGTAATATTCGGGAGTGGAGGAGTTGATTTCGCGGCGCCAGTCGTAGGCGCAGCCGGCTAACTTCAACTGACGCTTGAAGTTTGCGGCGTAGCGCGGAACGGTCTCCTTGGGATGGAGCTTTTTGAGGATCGCGTCGTTCTCGGCGGGCAGGCCGAAGGCGTCCCAACCCATCGCATGGAGGACGTTGAAGCCCGCCATCCGCTTGTAGCGGCCGATGACGTCGCAAGGGACGTAGTTGTGCAGGTGGCCGACGCTGAGGCCGTCGCCGGAGGGATAGGGAAACATTTCGAGGCCGTAGAATTTGGAGCGGCCGGGCTCTTCGCGCGTGCGATAGAGGTCGGTGCGCTCCCATTCGTCGCGCCACTTGGGCTCGATCATTTGCGGGTCGTAGCGTTCATCCATCGCCATGCTTCGTGATGCTCCAGTCGGAATCTTGAGTCGGCGTCGCTGACGCGCCCGCTCTGCTCGGCTCCGGCGGCGGCGCCAGCAGATCGAGTTTATCCTACTTCTTGCGGCAGATAGTGAGGCCGTCGGCGATCGGCAGCATCACGGCGTCAACGCGATCGTCGGCGGCGAGGAAATCGTTGAGCTCGCGGATCGCGCGGGTGTCGGCGGTCTGATTCGAGCGGTCGAGGACCGCGCCGCTCCAGAGCACATTGTCGATCAGAATCAGGCCGCCCGGGCGCGTGCGCGCCAGAATTTCCTCATAGTAAGCGCGATAGTTCGCTTTGTCGGCGTCGATAAAGGCGAAGTCGAAGCTCGATCGGGGCGGGAGGGCGCGAAGGGTTTCGAGCGCGGGGGCGAGCTTCAGCGTGATCCGATCGGCAACGCCGGCTCGGCGCCAATACTCACGCGCGAGCGCGGTCCACTCCTCGCTGACGTCGCAGCAAAGTAGATGGCCGTCGGGCGGCAGGGCCCGCGCGATGCAAATCGCGCTGTAGCCGGTGAAGGTCCCGATCTCGATCGCGGAGCGGACGCCGGTCGCGCGCGCCAACATCGTCATGAAGGCGCCCTGCTCGGGAGCAATCTGCATCCCGGCGGTGCGGCCGAGCCGGTGCGCGGTCTCGTCAGCCAACTCGGCGAGCAGCGGATCGCCGTTATGGCCATGCGCCAGGATGTAGTCGTAGAGTTGCGGATCGAGCGAGGTGAATTTGCCTTCGGCAGCCATGATCCGAGCCTAGCGCGTACGCCGATCGCTACAAACCCCGTCGCGGGGCGGCGCTTTCGCATAATAGTTCGCAGGCAAGCATTCGTAGTATATGGAGCGGCAGGGTCATTTCGACAAGGCCGCGGTGAAAAAATGAAAGAGCAACAAATCACTTTTCGCTCGGGCGAGCTCACGCTCGAAGGACTGCTCGCGATCCCGTCGGGAGCCGGAGCGGTGCGTGGTGGAGTCGTCTGTCATCCCCATCCGCTGTATGGCGGATCGATGTACAACAACGTCGTGGATGCAGCGCTGACGGCTATGTGGAACCTCGGATGGGCGACGCTGCGCTTCAATTTCCGCGGCGTCGGCGCGAGCGAGGGCGAACATGGCGGCGGCGCGGGCGAGGCCGCGGACGCGGCCGCGGCGGTGCAATTCCTGAGCGGCCATGCGGGCGTCGTGGTGACCGGCGCCGTGCTCGCGGGATACTCATTCGGTGCGATGGCGGCGGCGGCCGCCGCACCGTCGATCGATAATCTGGCGGCGCTCGCGCTGATCGCGCTGCCGCTCCGGATGGCGGATACGACGGCGCTTGAACGATTCAAACATCCGATCATCCTTGCCGCCGGCGACCGCGATGGCTACTGCCCGGTCGCGGAGCTCGAGACGCTCCATCGCGGACTGGGCGCGCGCTCGCAGCTCAAGGTTATCGCCGGCGCGGACCATTTTTTCGGCGGCTTCGAGGAGCAACTGACGAGCGCGCTCGAATCGATGCTGCATCGCGTTACGACCGCAAGCTGATCCCGTCGGAGGGTCTATGAACGTTGAATTCGCAACCAACGAACGAATCGCGATCGTGACAATCAATCGACCGGAGGTGCGCAATGCCGTCGATCAGTCGACCGCAGAGGCGCTCGCGGCGGCCTTCCGCAAATTCGACGCCGACGGCGGGCTCGACGTCGCGATACTGACCGGCGCCGGTGGTAATTTTTGCGCGGGCGCGGACTTGAAGGCAGTCTCCGGCGGACGCGGTAATCGGTTTGCGTTCGACGGCGATGGGCCGATGGGGTGCACGCGGATGCTGCTGAGCAAGCCGGTCGTCGCGGCGGTTGAAGGCTACGCCGTGGCCGGCGGGCTCGAACTGGCGCTCTGGTGCGACTTGCGGGTGGCGGCGCGCGAGGCGGTGTTCGGCGTGTTCTGCCGGCGCTTCGGGGTGCCGCTGATCGACGGCGGCACGATTCGGCTGCCGCGGCTGATCGGGATGAGCCATGCGCTCGATATGATCCTCACTGGCCGCGGCGTCGCGGGCGAGGAGGCGGCGCGCATCGGACTGGCGAACCGGCTGGTCGAGAACGGGACGGCGCTGACTTATGCGCTTGAGCTGGCGCGGGTGATCGCGGCCTTTCCGCCGAACGCGATGAAATCCGATCGGCGCTCAGCCTACGAGCAATGGGGGCTTCCGCTCGACGCGGCGATCAACCATGAGGCGCAGGTTGGGCTGGCGACGATTCGCTCGGGCGAGACCGTCGCGGGGGCGACGCGCTTCGCGCAAGGCGCCGGCCGCCACGGCAAGTTTTGATACCAACTAGGCGCCGTCAGCCGCGGCGCCGCCCGGTTGGTATCAAAGGCACTGTACGTCGACCATCACCTGCCGGCGTCTGAGCCCCTCCACTGCCAACCATTATGCTCCCGATACCAATGTCCGCGCCGTCCTTGATACCACTGGTCGCCCTGCGCGGCCCGCCATTGCCAACCGTTAGACTCCTGGTTCCAGCGCCCACGCTGGCCCTGATACCACTGGTCGTACCGGTCTTTTCGGTCTCCGCGGTCATTTTCGGCGACTCGGTCGTTTTGCGCGAGTTGCTCATTTTGGACAACTTGATTGTCGTTGAGGGAAGGTCCCTTCAGCGCAGTGGCGGAAGCCAGAGCAGCCCAGCCCGTCAGGGCGAGCGCAGCCCCTCCCAGTAAAGATATTACCTTCATCAGATCCTCCGATTTGTTCGGTCGATCCTGAGCGTGTCACGATTGACCCAGGCGAGATACCACGGCGTCACCCGCCTTGGTTATCCACAGAACAGTTTGCGGAGATCCTGCGCTCCAACTCACTTCGTTAGGACGGAGGAGCGTTCAGCGTCGCTTGCCAGATCGCGTAGAACGGGTCGCTCGGTTCGGACTTGGCCAGCGCGATGATCGCCGCGATGGTCGCGCGCACGTCGCCGTGATGCAGCCGCTCCAACGCCGCGAAGGTCTCGAGCTGATGAAAGTAGATCAGGTAGTTCAGTAAGACCGCGTTGTTGAGCTTGATCGTATCGAGGTCGAAACGTTCGAGTCCCGACAGTGACGGTTTCAGCTTCGCGTAATCGGCGTTGATCTGAGAAAACAGCTCGCCCCGGCGGGCCAGAATCTCTTCGCGCGGAAGGCCGCTGTCGTAGAGCCGCAGCAGGCGCGCCTCTTCATTTTGCAGAAACGCGCCGAACTTGAGATCGCTCTCGTAAACACCGCGCGCAGCGATCGCATCGGGCGACTCAGCGCCCTCGGTGTGCGAAAAAAATTCCAGCGCGCCACGGCTGCCGACCCATGTCGCCGCGGTCTCGTCGAACATGATGTCGCTGGCAAGGAAGTAGGTGCGATGGAACAGCTCGTGCGTGATGACCCCCGCCAACTCGACGCGATCGAGCGCGAGGAGACTCGAGAGCAGCGGATCGTTGAAGAAGCCGAGGCTCGAAAAGGCGATGGCCGAGCGGACGTAGGTATCGTAGCCGCGCGCCTCCAGCGCGGCGGCCTCGGCTTCGGCGGCCGACTTGTCGAAATAGCCGCGGTAGGGCACGTTGCCGACGATCGGAAACCACCAGGTGTAGGGCGTCAGCGAATCGCGCGGCGCCGCCATCACGACCCAGACGACGGCGCGCTGATCGACGTTCGTCACGGTCGCATACGCGCCGCCGACCCGCAGCCCGAGCTGATCCTCGTCGAACTTGCGCACGGCCAGCACCGTCTCGAGTTTCGCGCGAACGTCCGCCGTGAGATCGGGCTTGGCGAGCACCGTCGTGATCTGCTGCCGATGCCAGAGCAGGCGGCTCTCCTCGCACGCGGCGCGCGCCAAGTAGCCGATGTCGCATCCGCTGAGGATCGCGCTTAAGAGGAAAAGCGGCGCGAACCATGCACGACGGCCACGGCCTCGCGATCGCGAATGATGGAACGGGAGAAGGATCGGCATCGAGCGATGAGTCTAGCGGGTTCGCTCAGAGAAAAATCGCGGTTGTTTCGTCTTCGTCGGCTATATGATGGTGAAGCGCGGGCGGAGCCATCCACGCCTAGATCGATCGCCAGGAGGAACCATGAGTTTCACCGCAGAGACTGAGAAGTTTCGCTTCGGCGACGAGCTAGGCGGCGGCGTCAAGGGTAAGCGCGTGCTGATCACCGGTGCGGGCAAGGATGGCGGTTTGGGGCAGGCGTTTGCGCTCGCGGCCGGGCTCAACGGCGCGGCCAGCGTCGCCGTGCATTTCCATCAGAGCTATGCTGACGGCTTCGATCTGGTTGAAGCGCTACGCAAAGCCGGAGTCAACGCTTTTCCGGTGCAGGCGGACGTGACGAATCTCGGCGACCTTTGGGCCTCGCGCACCTATGTAATCGAACAGATGGGCGGGCTGCCACCGAACCTGTTGATCTGCAATTCGGGTCTGAGCGAAACCGGCTATACGCTGGGCCGCGCGCCGCGCACGATCGAGGGTGAGCCGCTGGCGGTGCGGCGGGCGCGCACCCGCCGCCACTTTATCGACAACCTCGGCGAGTCGCGGATGGTGCTCAACACCAAGATCGACGGCTTCCTCGCGCTGACGCATCTGTGGGCGGGCGAGGCGGTGCACTATCGGGAGCCGCTGCAGGTGGTTTACGTCTCGTCGCGTCAGGCGATCGATCCCGGCGCCGGGGTGCCGGGCTACGTGATCAGCAATTGGGGCGTCCTCGCGCTGCCGAAGCTGTTGCAGGTCAATCTCGGCCGCGACGCGGCGATGGTCACCGCGTCGTGCATCCTGCTGCCCTTCGTGCGCACCGGGATGACCGGCGAATACGCCGAAAATCCGAAGGTATTCGGCCGCTGGCAGCCGCGGATGCTCGAGCCGGACGAGGCTGCGCGCGCCTTTATGCAATTGCTGGCGCGCAGTCCGGAGGAGTTGCGACAGGGGCTGTTCGCACTAATGGTCGAGGGCGACGCCGACGCCATCAGCGTCAGGTGGAAGCAGATCGAACTCGAGGTGCGTGAAGCCGCGATCGCGTGGAGTCACAGCGCGCCACTGCGCTTCGCCGGCAAAGCCCCGGCAAAGAGCTAATCGTTCACGCTTCGAGAATACTGCGGGCCTCGTCGGGGGTCGCGACCTCGTGGCCCATCGCGCGGATCACCGTCGCGGCGCGCTCGACGATTTGCGGATTGCTGAGCTGTCCTTCGTGCGTGTACTGGTAATCCTCGAGCCCAACCCGAACGTGGCCGCCCAGGCTCACGATGAGCGGGACCATCGGCAGATTGTCACCGCCGAGCGTCGCCGCGAACCAGTTGGCGCGCACGCCCTTGAGCATATCGAGATAGGCCTCAAGACTCTTCAGAGACGGCGGCAAGCCGAAGGGCAGTTCCGGTCCGCCGAGATAAAACTTGAGCATCAGCGGCTCCGTCAGGATGCCCTGATCGAGAAACACGAGCGCGGCGCGCAGGAAACTCGGATCGAAAATCTGGAGCGTCGGGCGGAGGCCCAGCTCGCGCGACATCGTGAGGAAATAGCGAATCGTCGGGTAGGAGTTTTGATAGACGGTATCATCGCCGTGAAGCTTTTTTGTCGCGGGATCGTAGCCGACGAGATTCACCGAGCCCATGTCGCCGGCGCCGAAATCGGGCTTGGTCGCGGGATCCTTGGCGAGTTCGACGAAATGGCTGAAGCGCTTGGCCGCGTCGTCGCCCATCGGAAAGGTCGGCCAGAGCATCGCCTTACAGGCCGCACGCGAGCGCCGATAGACCTCGGCATAGTAGGGAACGTCATGGACCCACTTGCCGGTCTCGGGGTCGCGCACATGGAAGTGGATTATCGCCGCGCCCGCCTTGCAGGTCGCGATGGCGTCGTTGCCGATCTCTTCGGGCGAATAGCCGATGTGCGGATTCAGCTTTTTCGCCGCATTGCCGTTAATAGCCGCTTCGATGATCACCTTGGCCATGAGCGTTCCTCCGCTTCGGTCCGAATCCTAAGTACGTTCCCACGAGTCCGCCGGCCTTACCAGCGGACGACTTGCTCGTAGACCTTGGGCAGTTGGCGCGGGAGCGAGGTGATGTCCTCGATCACGAGATAGCGCGAGGGCGCGCACATCTGCCGCAGGTAATCGTGGCCGGTGCGATCGACCGTGATGCAAAACGGCAGCACGCCCGCCATCTCGAGTTCCTTCAGCGCTACCATCGTGTCCTGGATGCCGTAGGCGTTCGAGCGGCGATCGTGGCCGTAATCGAAATCCTGCGGGAAGCCGTCGCTCAGCAGGATGACATGCTTGGCGCGCGAGGCGACGTCCTTGAATTTCTCACGGACGTGGCGAATCGCAGCGCCCATGCGAGTCGAGCGCTTGGGCTCGACCGCGCCGACGCGGGCCTTAACCTCGTCCGAGAGCTCATGATCGAATTCCTTGATGACGTAAAACTCGACGTTGTCGCGGCCGTGGCCCGAGAAGCCCATGATCGCGTAGGCGTCGCCAATCTCTTCGAGCGCCTGCGCCATAATCACCAGCGCCTCCTT
The DNA here is from genome assembly GCA_035308025.1 of Candidatus Binataceae bacterium. Classification (NCBI taxonomy): domain Bacteria; phylum Candidatus Binatota; class Binatia (SeqCode); order Binatales (SeqCode); family Binataceae (SeqCode); species Binataceae bacterium (SeqCode). Next base: position 110,480 of record DATGHL010000033.1, on the reverse strand, counting down.
GTTGACGTCGATGATGCGGCGCGGCCGCTGCGGCTGATCGGGGCGATGCTGCCAGGCTTTGCTCCAGTCGTCGTCGGCGCCGGCGCCGTCGGCGGCAGCGCGGGGCGGATCGCGATGGATGGGCTCGTCGGTCGAGGCTGACATGTCGAGCAGGAAAAGCGTCGCGACGTCGCGCGCCTCTTTCTTGCGCGCCTTGTAGACGCGGCCGTCGGGAATTTCGCCCATCCGGCGCATCACGCGCGATTCGATCATGCGGTCGAAATCGAGTTCGTCGCCGTCCTCGAGGCCGCGCACCATCCGGTAGGATGCGGGCCGGATGCGCTGGAAGTTGCGCCGCACCTGGGGCAGCATCTCGGCATACTGGATCAGCGTGCGCTCGAAGAAATCACCGCCGTCGCCGTCGACCGCAATCTCGCGCAGATGGCACCAGTTGCGGCGGTAATCCGCGGCGACATAGTCCCATTCGTCGTAGGCGTAGTAGGAATCCTGACTGCGATTGCGGCCGAGCATCAGGCGGCCGGCGCCCGGGATGTTGCCGATCTCGCCGAGCTGCTCGCGCATCAGATCGAGCTCCTGCGCCTCCTTGTTCTTGAGCTGGGTGAGGTACATGCCTTCACCCTCGGCGCCGCCGCCGGCCTCGGCCGGTTTGAGCTTGACGCCCGCCTCGATCAGTTTGCGGATTTCTTCGGGGGAAAGCGGGCGGCTGCCCTTGCCCTTCGACGTGCGGCCCGAGGCGTCGAGCATGTTCTGCTGGTCGGTCTCACCGCCGGCATCGCCGACGTCGTCGCCGCCCATCGCCTCGTCGCCGCTCTCCGCGCCGCGCAAGGTGCCGAGGAGATCGTCACGCATGTTCGTGGCGCCCTCGCCGAGCGAGTCGGTGTCGCCCGCCGCCATCGCCGCCGCGAACATCGCTTGCAGCCAGCCGTACATTGCGCCGGTGGCGAGCGCACTTTGAGTCACGGTCGCACCCTCTTCGCGCAGAGGCGAGAAAAATTCCCCAGCGCGACGGATAAAGCTGTTCGAGGGATCCGCGGTTATCACGCCGAGTCCGAGCGACGCCCGCACCAGCATCGTGCTGAGCGCGAAGGGGCGCAGATGCTCGGCCAGCGCGGCATTCATCCGCGTGATGCGCGGCGCGAGGCCGCGGTAACGCCGCGCCAATTCGACATCGATCCGCGCCGACTCGCACAGACGCATCAGCGCGCCCGCCAGCCCCGGATCGTCGAATGAGGAGACATAGCCGTCGAGCGCCTCGACGCCGGTCTCGCCGCGCTCCTCGAAGCCGGGGATATCGGCGAGGCGGAACGTGAAGGTGCCGAACTCATGCCGCGCCGCAAGATGGCTTGCCGTCAACACATAATAATCGCGCGCCATCTTGTCGTCGCCGATTCCGGTAATCATGTCCGGCAGATAGATCATCTCGCCCGGCATCAGCGGATAATGGAACGGCAGGACGGGACCGGTATTGGGCAGCGAGTCGATGCGGAACTCCAGCGGGAAGAGCATCCGCATGAACTTCGTCAGCATCCCTTTGACGCGAAAAAGCTCGTGACTGTCGGTCGATTCAATGGCCATTGCAGTCATACTGGCAAATCGCGGCGTCTCGGCGCAATTTGCGCCGGCTCGCGATTTTCCTGCTTGACTGTCCGCGCCGGCCCAGACTTAACTGATTCAATCGCAATGAAAATAAAAATTCTTTTCGGGTGCCGATTCTTTCCGGCGTCAACAATGTCCGTCGCGATCCTTTGGTTGGCGCTCGCCGCGAGCGCGCGGGCGGGCGTCGCCGACGCCGTCAAATATGCGAAGCTGCCGAACGGACTCCAGGTGCTCGTGCTGGAAAACCACAAGGCCCCGGTCGCGACGCTCAACGTTTTCTACCGCGTCGGCTCGCGCAACGAGGTCACCGGCAAGACCGGCATCTCCCATCTGTGCGAGCATCTGATGTTCCGCGGCACCAAAAAGTACGGCCCCGAGGAGTTCTCGAACATTATCCAGGAGAATGGCGGCGACGATAACGCCTTCACGACCGAGGATTTCACCGACTATTTCGAGGTTATCAACCGCGACCATCTCGACGTTCCGATCAAGCTCGAAGCCGACCGCATGGCGAATTTTGCGCCGCAGGGGTTTGATTCGGAAAAATCGGTCGTGATGGAAGAACGCCGACTGCGCACCGAGGACAACCCCGAGGACGCGCTCGCCGAGATGACGCAGGCGGCCGCCTTTGTCGAGCATCCCTATCACTGGCCGGTGATTGGCTGGATGCACGACATCCAGGGCCTGACACTACAGGACGCGCTCGCCTACCACTCGATCTATTATTCGCCGCAAAACGCGATCGTGGTGGCGGTCGGCGACTTCGACGGTAATCAGGTGATGAAGCAGATCACTGATGCCTTCGGCGCTATCCATAATGGCGTCAAGCCGCCGCCGATCGACGAGCTCGAGCCGCCGCAGGACGGCGAGCGCCGCGTCGTGCTGCGACACGCGGCCAATCTGCCGGCCATCGCCGCCGCCTGGCACGCGCCCAACTACCAGAATGCGACGGACGCTTATGCCCTGGAAATTGCCGGCGAAATCCTCGGCGACGGCAAGAGCTCGCGGCTCTACAAGGACCTCGTGATGGACAAGCAGATGGTCGAAAGCGCCGACGTCGAATACGAGATGACCTCGTTCGATCCCAACCTGCTCTGGGTGTCCGCGCAGATGCGGCCCGGCATCAAGAGCGACGATGTGATCGCGGAGCTTGATCGCCAGCTCGCGCTGATACGCGATCAGCCGGTCTCGGCAGATGAACTGCAGAAAGCCAAGAACCTCGAAGAGGCGGGCTTCGTCTTCGCCCAGGATTCCGTTTTCGAGCAGGCCTCGCAACTCGGTCTCTACCAGATGCTCGGAAGTTACAAGATGGTGGATCAATACCTCGCGCAAATCGACAAAGTCACCGCCACGGACGTTCAGCGCGTCGCCAAACAGTATCTGGTCGATACCAACCGCACGCTCGGCGTGCTCGTCCCGACCGGTGTGCTGCCGCACGAGGCGGGCGGCGGGATCGGCGGCCCGGTCCATAACCAGATTGGGATCGATGGGGAGCAGCGATGAGCCGTCGTACACGAATTGCCACGGCAGTTGCGGCGCTAATCGTCGTCTTTCATGCGCTGCCGTCGTCGGCGCTCGAAATCAAGCGCAGTGTGCTGAGCAACGGCGCGGTGCTGCTGGTCTCGGAGCAGCACCAGCTACCGATGGTCTCGATCGCGATCGCGTTTGACGCCGGTGCGCGCCGCGATCCCAACGGGAAGGCCGGCTTGGCCGCACTAACCGCGGCGGCGCTCGAACAGGGCACGAAAGACCTCAGCGCGACCGCCTTCGATCAAAAGATCGACTTCATGGGCAGTTCAATCAGCATCGGCGCCGATCACGACTACGCCGTCGCCAGCATGACGACGCTTTCGAAATACAAAGATACGACGCTGCATCTGCTGGCGCAGAGCCTGGAAAATCCGGGGCTGCGCGACGCCGATATTGCGCGCAAGCAGGCGGATCAGGTGGCGGCGATCAAGGCCGCGCAGGAACAGCCGGGCTACGTTGCGCAGGTCGCGTTCCTCAAAGAAATCTTCGGCGATGAACCTTATGGCCATCCGACCACCGGCTTCGACGATACTGTCGCGAAGCTCACGCCCGACGACGTGCGCGGCTTCTATCACGCATATTACAAAGCGGGCAGCGCGGTGATCGCTATCACTGGCGACGTTGACGCCGCCGCGATCAAAGACCAGCTCGAAAAGGAACTCGGCGGCATCGCTGGGAAGGTCGCGGAGCAGGCGCCGCCGCCCGCGCCCGTCGTCGCCGACGGCATTCATCTCAAGGTGATAGATCGCACGGTGGCGCAGGCCAATCTGATCGTCGGCTCCGGCGGTATCGCACGCTCGAACCCGGACTACTACAAGCTGCAGGTGATGAATTATATCCTGGGTGGCGGCGGCTTCGCGTCCCGCCTGATGAAAGTAGTACGCAGCCAAGGCGGCCTCGCCTACGGGGTCGCGAGCGGCTTCCAGGCCTCGAAATTCCCGGGCGCTTTCCTGATCGATCTCCAGACCAAGGATCGGAGCGCGAACGAGGCGCTGAAATTGGTGCTCGAGCAGGTGCGCGAGATTCAGAACAGTCCGGTCGGCGACGCTGAAATCAGTTCGGCGAAGCGCTACCTGATCGGCAGCTTCCCCCTCAAGATCGACCGTCAGAGCGAGATTACCGGCTTCATGCTCCAGGTCGAATTGAATGGGCTCGGCCTCGATTACGCGGAACGCTATCCCAAGCTGATCGCGTCGGTGACAAGCGCGGACGTCCAGCAGGTCGCGCGCAAATATCTCCATCCCGACGCGCTCGACGTCATCGCTGTCGCCAATCAGGGCGAGGCGAAGATCGCGGTGGAGAGCTTCGCTCCACACTTGGCCTCCGCGAGCCATTGAGTCGGGCCGTGCGCCGGAGCCGGGCTACTCTTTGTGGCACATAACGTTGGGATTGCCGGCGGCGTTGCTCGCGTAGGAATCGACAAATCCGGCTTCACTGCCGGTTGAGTCGGTCGCGACGGTGTCATAGTCGCCCATGTAATCGGGCGCGACGAAACGATCCTGTCCGACGACCGCGCCGAAGCTCTGCTTGGTGATTCTCTTGTTACTCCACGACGCGCCGCCGTCGGTGGACTTTGCGCACTCGCGATCGATCAGGAAATTGTTGGGATCGCGCCGGCGATCATAAAAGCAGATCGCGAGATCACCCTTCTGGTCAGCGCCGAGCGCAGGTTCGAATTGATCGTTTAGCGGCCCGGAGCCGCTCTTGGGATTGTTGTTGACGCGGACCGGCGCGGACCAGGTGTTACCCCCATCCGCTGACGAGCTGAACTCGATATCTGCGAACGCATACGAAGCCGTCGTCGTCAAAGTGTCGGCGATGCTCACGGCGCCGTTGCTCCAGGCCAGATAAACCACCCCGGGATTTTTCGGCCCTTTGCCGATCGCGAGACTGGGGAACTCGTTCGCGCGCACAAAGCCCTGCAGATCGGCGCCGTCGCCCACCGGGGTTACGGCCGCCACTATCGTCGGCACACCAAACGACACGCCGCCATTGTTCGAGGCCGCGAGCCGGATCTGGCGCGCGGTTGCCGCCGCGCCGTTCTCGCCTGCGGCCTCGTAGGCAACATAGACCTGCCCCTGCGGGCCGACCGCAACTTGCGGACCGATGACCGCCGCCCACGGACTGGCCGCGCCGGCGCAGACCTGCTCGATCACCGTCGGCGTGCTCCAGGTAGCGCCGCCATCCTGTGACGTCACCAGCTCGATCGCGTAGCGCGGGATACTCGACCTCGAGCTGGGATCTGTTCCGCAGAAGGTTCCCGAAAAGTCGAGGTCGGCGTACGTCAGATACATCGCGGAATGGTTATTGGGATCGATCGCGAGCCAATCGTGATCGATCAGGTTCGTCCAGCCATTCTTGCTCACGGCGAGCGCCGGTACGCCGAAAGTAGCGCCGCCGTCGCTGGATTTCCCCAACGCCACGCCGCTTATGTTGGCCTGCGTGTCCGACCAGATCGCGGAATAAAAGAACGTCGAGCTGTCGGCGCAAGCGACCGTAGGCGCGCCCAGTAACGATTGATAGAAGCTCGCGGTGGGAGGCGGCGTACCCATATAAGTGAAGCGCGCGCCGCGGTCAGAAGACGCCGAAAGCCCGACCACGCTGATTCCCGCGGTACCGGCAATCGTGCGGATTTGACTGCCGGTATCGTTGAAGGCGGTGAGCACGTTATCTCCGCACCATGCCGTCGAGGTTTGACTCTGCGTGAACCCGGCATAGCGGCTCTGCGTCAGGCTGGGCTGCGAGGCGGGTTTGCTGGAGGCTCGCGCACTGGCCGTGATGGCGCCGGCGCCACCCGAGACCGGAGCAGGCGCGCTTGCGCTGCGCATCGCCTCCCAGCGATCGGCGAAGGCGGCCAAATTTCGCCCGACACTCGAGAGCCGTGTGCGATCAAAGCCGGGCATCGCCTCAAACGCGTGGGCGCGCGCGGCCAGCCGATCGAGCCGGTCGAGAGTATCGGTTGCGGTTTGCGCGAATGCCGGCGCAACCACGGCGGCTGCACACGCCGCGCTCGCGAACAATAGAGAGATGACCCGTGACGCCCATCGTAAGCAATTATGCACTCGCATCGCCGCTGACCGCCTTGGTAATGACCTTCGGTACTGCCTCATTCCAAGAGCGATGCCAGCCTACGGGAGCACTCGGCGTCAGCCGCGAAAACCCGAATTCTCCTTTTGGGACATGTTCTAATCGACAACGCAACGACCGCGCCGCAGGCCTCGCCAATCACGGCCGACGACGCGTTTCCGCCGATCTGTCCGAAAAATGGCGCCGGATTCGCGACGCGAGTAACTAATAGTAGGTGGGGGAGTATTCCTGCTGTTCGCGGTCGATCGAGCGCCGCGGCGTGCCCATCGGTGTGCCGGCGTAATGGCTCAGCAGCGTCGTCAACAGGCGGCGGAGCTTACTCGCGTAAAGCGCTCCACCGAGCCGTCGCATATCAAGTTCCGAGTCGCGGACGCCGGGAGCTCTGTACGTATTTTGAAACATGACACTGGTCTCGCTCGATGAATGCGAGATGAGGGAGCAAGCCCCGTGCCTGTGCGGCACTCCCGCTCGGTAACCTCCTGCGCAAGGACTGAACCGGCTTAATCAGCCGAACAACCGCCGCGACGCGAGCGCCGCGCCGTCGCGCAGCGCCGCCAGCTTCACCCAGACCAACTCTTCGGCGACGCTGCTCAGCCCGACCGTGGTCTCGAAGCCGCAATCCGTCGCGGCGATGATGCGCTGTGGGTCGCCGACCGCCCGCGCGGCGCGCTCGAGCCGCTCCGCCACGACCTCGGGATGCTCGACATAGTTGGTGGTCGAATCGATCACGCCCGCCAGCAGCATCATGCCGGCCGGTAGTTTCGTCCGCTCGAAACAGTGGTAGTCGTGCTCGTGGCGCGGATTCGCCATCGACAGCAGCATCGCGTCAACCTTAGCCTGCAACAGAATCGGCAGGATGTCCGGGAGCTCAACGTCGTGATGGTGCGGCCCCTCGTAGTTGCCCCAACAGACATGCAGGCGCACGCGGTCGCGCGGGATGTTTTCGAGCGCGCGGTTGATTCCGGCCACGACGAGCTCGACGAACTCCTGGAACTCGCGCAACGGCCGCTCGCCGTAGCTGACGTGGCGCTCCATCGCCAGGTCCGGCGCGTCGATTTGCAGCAGCACCAGCCCGCTGGCGACGATCGCTTCATACTCGACGCGCAGCGCGTCCGCCAGCGCCATCACATAATCTCCGAGCGTCGCATAATGCTGATTCAGCATCGCCGACGCGATAATCCCGGGCGACGGCGCGGTCATAAAAGATTCAACGAAGGCCGACTGCTGCGCTCGCGCCAGCCGCAGGTAATCAGCGATTTCCCGCTCGAGCGGCGCGCGATCGCGATAGGCTACCGCGCCAAGGGCCTGAGGCGCGTGCAGCAGGTCAACGCTCATCCCGGCGCTCATCGCCGCCATCCGCGCCGTGAAGGTCGGATACTCCCAGACGTCCTTGAAGCGCGGGCGCTCGCTGCGGCCGCCGAAGCCGCTCATGCGATGCTGCACGTAGGTGAAAAAGCTTTCGCGCGGCTGTTCGCCGTTGTTGCCGATGTCAATCCCGCATTCGTGCTGACGGCGGATAACGTCGCGAGTGGCAGCCTCGACCGCGGCCGCGAGGGCCGACTGATCAACCGGCTCGTGACGGCTCGCCCGCGCGAACATCTGACCCAGATCGCTTGGGCGGGGTAGACTACCCGCGTGGGTGGTTAGGATGCGATCTTCCGAGTGCCGCATAACGCCTCCGCGCAGCGCGCTTTCAGCCGGAGCGCGCACTTGGGAGTCTCTACATCGGCCATGCCTCGAGGACTCCGCCGCTCCTGACGTAATTAATTAAGACAGAAGAGCGCCCTACTTCTTGAATGGGCGATCGCGCTCCCCAAACGCCTCTTTTAGACCCTTCTCACGGCTCGCACGCATAAAGTTCTTCGCTGCTTCCGTCTGATGTGCAATGCAATCAAGGTCCGCGGACGACTGTTCCAACGCGCGGAAACCCTGCACGTCGAGATAACGATTCACCGCAGCTTTGTGCAGGGCCAGAAGTTCGAGCGGCACCGACGCGACCCGCCGCGCATAGTCGAGCGTCTCGGCCTCCAGCCGGTCGCGCGGGATTACGCGATTCACCAGATGCCAGTCGAGCGCCTCCTGCGCGCCCATCAGATCGCCGGTAAAGAAATACTCTTTGGCCTTGCGCGGACCCATAAGGATCGGCCACATCGAGAGCGTCGGCAGGATCCCCAGTGAGCGACCGGCTGGATGGCCGAACTGGGCGTCGTCGCTGGCGAAGACGATATCGCAATGCCCTGCGAGCTCGGTCGCACCCGCCAGGCAGTAGCCGTGAACCTGAGCGATCACCGGCTTGGGCAACGCCCATAGGCGCTGCCAGCGATCGACCATCTTCTGCAGTCCGGTGCGATCGTTATGCACGGTGAAGCCCGAGCCCGAGCGCTGCGTCGGCTGGAGGTCGTAACCCGCGCAAAAGGCCCGTCCGGCCCCGCGAATGATCAGCACGCTCGCGCTCTCGTCGCTCTCGAATTCGCTCATCACGCCGTCGAGCTCGCCGAGCAGCTTTTGCGACATCGCGTTGAGCTTCTCCGGGCGATTGAGCGTCAGGCGACTGATTTTGTCCTCGACCGTTTCGTAAACTACCGTTTCGTAATTCGCCATGGCTGCTTTCCTTTTTTAGTTGTGCGACACGAACGACTCACTGCCTGCGGAATCTCATCGGCTACGGAATTTCGGCAGGACCTCTTCGCCCAGCCGCTGGATGCACTCCATCACCTGAGCCTTCGCCGGGCCGAGCGGGACGCGCACGCGCAACACGAACGAATCGATTCCGCCGACTAGCCGATCCCAGCGATCCAGCGACTCAAGCCAATCCGCCACGTTGCCCATGATCGGATAGCCATAGGCACGCAGCTTGTCCATCGAATAGTACTCCGGTGTGCCCGCGCCCTCGCCGCTCTCGAGCATTCCCCACTTCGTATAGAACTTCCATTCCTCCAGCCAGAGTCGGCCGAAGACACGCTCCGCCTCTTCCTTCGACGACGCCAGCCAGCCGTCGCGAAAGATCGAGATGTAGGGCTTCTTGCCCGCTTTGGCGCACGCCTCCCGATAGATCGAAACCTGCGCCTTGATGCTCTCGACCGGATCGAGAAACGGCGCCATCGACCAGCCGTCAGCGAGGCGGCCCGCGCGTGCCACCGACTTCGGCGCGAAGGCCCCGATCCAGATCGGCGGACGCGGCCGCTGGAAGGGCTTCGGCGTCACGTGGATAGCGTCGAAGTTGAAGTATTTCCCGTGATGAGCAAAGGGCCCCGTGGTCGTCCAGGCCTTCTGCAAAATCTCAAGTGTTTCTTCAAATCGCCCTTCACGCTGTTTGAAGGGAATGCCCAGGTGGGCAAAATAATCCGGATGGTAGCCGACGCCGACGCCAAGGATCAGGCGGCCGCGCGACAGCACATCGATCAAGGCCGTAGCCTGCGCCAGATGCACCGGATTGTAGAGCGGCGGCATCATGATATCGGTCCCGATCTTGACGCGGCTGGTGCGCGCCGCGATCGCCGCCATCAGCGGGAGGGGACTCGGGAACATGCACTCGGTGCGCGCGTGCCGCTCCGGCACGAAGACCGCGTCGAAGCCGAAACGCTCGGCCTGCGCCGCCTCGTCGAGGAGCTGCGCAGCGAAATCGGCGCTGCGCTCCGGTGTCGGCTCGGGCTGATCGTAAGGACCGCCGTGAGTATCGGGCATGTAACCAAATTGAACCATTACCTTAAGTCCTCCGGATAGGCGTCAGGGCGCCGGGCAACAGAATCCGCGGTAACTTCGCCAGACTCGTCTCGGAAATGCAAATGCGCGAAGCCAAACGCCGCGCGGTTGACAGGGTGGGCTCTATTGCACAGACTGCGACGGTTTGCCGATGCTAAAAAAATTACTCTCCGCAGTCGCGTTGGTTATCTTCGGGGTCGGGCTCGCGCTCGTCGTGCTGGACGTTGGAATCCGCATCGCGAATCGGCGGTTTCCCTACTTCTACTGTTATGACGCCGATCGCGGATGGGGCCTCAATCCCGGCGCGCAGGGACGTTATACGCGCGAGGGCGGCTCGTGGCTCAGGATCAATCAGGACGGCTTCCGCGGCCCGGACTATCCCCGCGTCAAGCCGCCCGGCGTCCTGCGCGTCGCGGTGCTCGGCGATTCCTACGTCGAGGCGATGCAGGTTGAAGAGGACCAGACCTTCACCGCGGTTGTCGGCCGGATGCTCGCCGAATGTCCGGCCATAAAAGGCCGCAAGGTTGAGGCGCTGAATTTCGCTGTCGACGGTTACGGCACCGCGCAGGAATTGATTACTTTGCGCGACAAGGTGTGGGCTTATCAGCCGGATGTCGTCGTGCTAGCGATCTTTCTCGGCAACGACATCCGCAACAATTCGGTCGTGCTTGAAGGCGATCGCTGCCGGCCCTTTTACGTTCGCGACGGCGATATCCTGCGGCTCACCGGCCCCTTCATTACGTCGCCGAGCTTTCGGCTGTGGTGCGAGGCGCGCTTTGACTACCGCGATTTGCGACTGCTTGATTTATTCAGAAACTCTTTTGAGCTCTTCACGCATGGCGGCGGCGCGCCGACTCCCGAGCATCCGGTCGAGCGCGCGATTAATTACAGCATCTACAAACCGCCCACCGATCGGGCCTGGAGTGACGCCTGGGACGTCACCGAGAAGCTAATCGCACTAACCCGCGACGAAACCGTTCGACACGGCGCCAGGTTTCTCGCGGTCACCGAAGACACCGGCATCCAGGTCTGGCCCGATCCGCAGGTGCGCTCGCACTTTCAAAAGCATCTGGGCGTTGACGATCTTTTCTATCCCGATCGGCGCATCGCGGCACTGGGCCAACGTGAAGGTTTCGACGTCTTGACGCTGGCGCAGCCGCTCCAGGCCTATGCCGACCAGCATCACGTCTTCCTTCACGGCTTCGCGAACACGCCCAAGGGCTTCGGCCATTGGAACGCGATCGGCCATGAGCAGGCTGGGATTCTAATCGCGCGCAAGCTTTGCGCGATGCTCGGCGGCGGCCGCAACAACCTGAGCTACGGGGCCGCCGGCAATCACTGATCAGCGGGTGACCGCCCCGCCAGAATTTCCCGATAGAGCGAGAGCGTCCGCTCGACCATCGCGGCGGCGCTGAAGTGCTCGCGCACGCGGCGCAATCCGGCTGCGCCATAACGTTCGCACAGTTCGCGATCATCGAGCAATAAATTGAGCGCCGCAGCCAACGCCGCGGGCTGAGCCGGCTCGACGGTGATGCCGGTCTCCTCGTCGATCGATACGAAGGGCACTCCCGACGCGAGCCGCGTATTGACGACCGGCTTCCCGCAGGCCATTGCCTCCAGTTGCACGATGCCGAAGGCTTCGCTGCGCGCCACCGCGGGCAGCACGAAGACGTCGCAGGCCTGATAGGTGTCGATCAATTCGTCGCGGCTCAAGTCCCCGAGAAAGCTGACGCGCACATCGACTCCGGCCGCGCGCGCAGTGCGTTCCAGCCGAGGGCGCAGCGGTCCCTCGCCGACAATCAGAAGATGGCCCGCGACTCCAGCCATCGCGTGAATCAGATTTTCGAAGCCTTTGTAGTAAACCAGTCGGCCGACGCCCAGCACGATTCGCGGCCCATAGCGTTCACGGAGCTGCGCGATTCGCGCCGGGTCGCGCGGCTGAAACTCCGTCGGCTCGATCCCGTAGGGAATCACGTGGACGCGGGCGCGATTCCGCGCCAGGATCGGCGAGCTGTCGAGATAATTCGGCGAGCTCGCGATCAACGCTGCGGCTCGTCGCACGATCGCGCGCTCAATTGGCGCGAAGAGCCGCGCCAGTTGTTTTTGCCGGACGACGTCGCTGTGCCAGCCAATCACTAGCGGAGCTGCGCAACCGCTCAACAGAAGCGCCAGAGCAGGATATGGATTCGGAACGTGCAAATGAATCAAATCCGCCGGCGTGCTGCGGATCGCGCCGATCATGCTTGGACAGATTGGCGTCGAGGCTGGCGTGCCGATCGTTCCCAGCCGGCGCACCCGCACGCCGTCGAGATCCTCGGTCACGCTGCGCCGGCCGTCATTGGCGACGATCGCCTCGACAGTGGCGGCTTGCGCCAGACCGCGACACAGCGTCGCCAGATGGGTTTCGATGCCGCCGTGATGCGGCGGATAGAATTTACCGAGATGAAGAATCCACACCGGACTTTAGCCGGCGACCGTGTGATAGAGCGCCGCGGTGCGCGCCGCGGCGGCGTCCCAAGAGAATTGCTGCGCCCGAGAGATCGCCGCTTCGCGCCGGCGGATCCAGCTTGCAGGATCGCCTTCGCGCGCGCGCAGTAATTGGTCCGCCACTCTGAACAATTGCTCGACGTCACCGACCGGAGCGTAATCCGCCGCGTCGCCGCCGATTTCGCGCAACGAGCTGAGATCGCTCGCGAGCACCGGCGTTCTGCAGGCCAGCGCTTCGACCATCGGCAGCCCAAAGCCTTCCGCCTCCGAGGTGATCAGGAGAAGCGCCGCCCGCCGATAGATAGCAGCGAGCACCGCGCTGCTGACGTGCGGCACCGTCGCGATCGCATCCGCCACCCCGAGCTGCGAGGCCAACGCGGCCGCCTCGCGGGGCAGATCACCTCCGACCCGCACCAGCCACGCGGAGGGCCAGCGTTGGCGCAACCGCGCGAAAACGCCAAGCAGGATGTCGATTCGCTTGCGCCTGACGGGTGCGCCAACGTGCAAAAGCTCGGGGCGCCCGTCATGCGCCAGCCCGAGCAGCCGAGCCGCCTCGGCGTCGGCGTGCGGATTCGCCACCGGACTGAAGATCTCGTCGACGCCGTTGGCGATTACGACTGAGCGTCGCTCGTTCGCGATTCCAAAGCGAATCAGCTCGGCGCGCGTAGATGCGCTCACGCAGGAGACCGCCGCCGCGTGCGTGAGCCCGCGCAGGATTCGGCGCGTCATCGCACGAAAAATGATCGGGCGCCACTCGCGCTCGGGCTCGAGCAGACAGCGGAAGGTTTCGAGATCGTGGCAAGTCACGACGGTCCGCGCCGCCGGCAGACAGTCCACCAGATGAGCGTAGCTGTGATCGATGATGTGAAAGACGTCGAACTCCGTCCGTCGTCGTTGCAGATAAGCGGGATAATCATAGAAACGATTGATTAGGCGATCAGCATTTTCGAGCCCACGCGAGCTTATCGCGCGAAGCGTCAGACGCCGCTGCAGGAGCGGCCGGATCAGCACTGGCGTCAGTTCGCCGCCGTGGTTCCTCGCGAGCCGCTCCGCCAACGCCTCGGCGACGCGGTCCATGCTCGCCCAGCGCTCTTCGATGAAGTCGGCGATTAGCGCCACCCGCAGCGGGATCATCTTCCACGATCACAACTCAAGCGTGCGAGCGTTGACGGCTGTGAAGCCAGCGACTCGCGCTGGTCGCGACCTCTTCGATTACCTGACGCAGATCGGCGAATGCCTTATCGCGATTCCACTCGGCGTTGACGTAGTCGCGACCCAGCTTGGCCTGCGCGCGCGCCGCTTCGCAATTTGCCGCGACCCACAAAATCGCCTCCGCCATCGCGTTGGCGTCGCCGCGCGGGACAATCTGCGCCAGACCGTCGAGCTGGATCGCCATCCCACCGACGGCGGTTGCGACCACGGGCGTGGCGCAAGCCAGCGCCTCGAGCGTCGCGAAGGCCGCGCCCTCCGCGAGCGACGCCTGCGCAACGACGTCGGTACAGCGGAAATAGTCGAACACTTCGGTCAGCGGATTCACCGCCGGTCGCCCGATAGCCCATTCATCGACCTCAGGCCCGCACAGGCGGCGAGCGAGCGCGAGAAATTCCTGCCAGCCGCCGCCGAGGTTGATCAGCACGGCGTTTAAACCGCGCGCCCGCACGCTCGCGACCGCCCGGATCACCGTCTCAGGATCCTTCTCGTGGCTGATTCGGCTTGCGAACAACACCATGAAACGATCGTGCGGAAGCCCGAGACGCGCGCGCAGCGCCGTCCGCTCGCCGGCGTCGGCGGGCCGAAACCGCGCCGTATCCACCCCATAATAGCGACCGATCCCGACTCGCGAACTGTAGCGTTCGGCAACTCCGCGCACATACGGACCCATCGCGAGCGTGCGTGCGGCGAGGCGTCCATTGAGCGCGAGCAACGTGCGGATGACCGCTTCGCCGGCGAGCGCTCTGATGCGGCCGATTTGCTGCCGCTCCCGTCGGCAACGAAAGTACTCGACCGGCGCTATCCCGATGTAGGTCACGACCGGCACGCGTCGCAGCCTACCGGCCAGATTTGCATTCAGCGCGCCGCGCAAGGCCTCCTGCGCAAGAATTACGTCGAAACGCGCGGCATGGCGCATCAGCCACGCCAGCGAGCCGATTTGAAAAGCGAGCCGCCTGCCGCCGATCTCGATCAGCTCAAGCTTCAGACTGAGTTCCGCGAGGCGCTGGGCGAGGCCGCTTGCGCGGTACTCGACAGCCGGCACGACCATGGTGAGCTCGCAGATCTCGCTGAGCCCGGCGACGAAGCGAATGTCCGTGAAGCCCTCGACCAAAAAAAATACGCGCTGCGCCGCGCGCGCCGCCGCGCGACCGGGTGCGAAACTTACCGCCATCGCGCAACCGCGGCACTTTTGCGCGACGAACGTATCGCGCCGCGCAAGATCGCGCGCGTCCGGCGCAAAAGATTTGCGCGCACATGATCGGGCACGAAGCTCAAGGCCATCGCCAGCGCTGCGCGCGGGCCATGCTTCGAGCAGAGCGCCAGCCATAAATGCTCGCGCGGCGACTTGGTTCCGCCCCGCTCGGACAAGGCGAGCGCGTAGCGGAGGTGAGCATATTTCAGCCGCGCAGCGAACAGCCGTCGCCAATGCGCCAGCGCGGGATCCGCACTCAAACGCGAATAGATGAAGATCGCCGCGCACGCGGCGCTTGCGCTCTCGAGCACGCTCGCGCTCTCGCGATGAACCCGGAAGCGCGCCAGCCGCCGCGATGCGTACCAGGCCGCGCCGCCGCCGCGGCAGGCGAGATAAGTCAGCCACAGGTCGTAGGCCGGGCCGGTTTCAAGGGGAAAGTCCGACCAATCAATCGCGCTCCGCCGAAAGAGCGCCGCGACGATCGCGATGCTCTGATCGACCAGCGCAATCCGCTGAAAGTCGCGGTTGCCATATTCTCGATCCGCGAGGCGATCGCGCTTCCAGCGCCGGCTGCTAGACGCCGTCGCAGCCGCGTCGAGCGCGCCGTCAGCATCGATGATGTGATGGTCGGCGAAGGCGACGGCCAGATTCACATTCGCGTCGAGAAGCGGCGCCAGGGTCGCGAGGAGTTCCGGCTCCCAGACGTCGTCGTCGTTGAGCACGGCAACATAGTCGCCGCGCGCGTCGCGGGCTGCCGCCAGATGGTTGCCGGCGATCCCGAGGCGCTCCGGGTTGCGCCGGTAATGCACCCGCGGATCGGCGAAGGACTCCACTACCGCGCGGTTGTGCGGCGGGCCGGCGTCATCCGAGACGATTACCTCGAACTCCGCGTAAGCGCCCAAGAGAACGCTCGCGATCGCGCCACGCAGATAATCGGGCCTGTTGTGCGTCGCGATCAGCACGCTGACGCGCGGCGTCGCGGGCTTCATAGCGAGCCCCATAGCTCCGCTCGCAGTGGTCCGATCGTATGCTCCAGCGCAAAGCGCGTCCGATAGAGCGCGGCGGCGCTTGCGCCGTAACGCGCTTGCGCCGCAGGGTCGTCCAGAAGCTCGAGGAGGCGATCCGCGAGGGCCGCGGCTTCATCATCAACCAGCGCGAGCGCGGCGGTCTGCTGCCACAAACTCTCCGTCGCCGAACCGCGGTTGCTGACGATCGGTCGCCCGTGCGCAAGCGCCGCAACCAGTGTAGTCCGCCGAGCGCAAGCTCCATCAGCGTACGGTTGCAACATCAGATCGCAGCCCGAGAGATGCGCCGACGCATCGGCCGCGGGCAGATATCCGGTCGCATGAATCCGTCCTGGCAATTCGCGCGGAAGCTTCCCCAGCGTCGCGCGGAACTCGCGGCTGCCCGCGCCCATCAGCACGACTTCGAGGTTTTTCCTCGCATCCAGAATTCGCGGCAGCACCTCCGCGAGCAGACGTCGAGTCGTCCCAGGATAGGTGCTGAAGTGGCCGAGCAGTGAGCCACCAGCCGGTATCAGGCTACGCCGCAATCCGAGCACCGCGGCTTCATCGTGAAGGGCCGGAATCGTGCTTGGCAGCGGCAACCATACGGCGTCGCGCACCACACCGACCTGCCGGCGCAGCACTTCCGCCCAATATGGCGTCGAGACGAAAATGCGCGCCGCCGACCTTACGACGATCGCAGCCATGATGCGATTAACCACGCCGCGCAAATTTTGCGACCACGGCTGCTCACGTGAGATCGGGAACATGACTTCGTGGCACATCACCGTCGGTTCGCCACGACCGCGCCGCGCCGCCAGCCATGCGCAGAGTGCCACGTTCATCCCGCGCCAACCGAAGGCCTGCGGCTCATACTGGACCAGCAGACGCCCGCCACCGGCTCGCGCTATCATCGCGCCGAGCCGCGGGAGGGTGAGCGGGCCAAAGCGATCGGGAAGACGATGCAGCACAACCCCCGCGTCTTCGGACGGCAACCCGGTCGAGGGTGGCGCCCAGACATGGACCTCGTCGCCGGCGGCGGCCAAACCGCGCGCGACGCATCTGGTGTAGTCGCTGACGCCGCCGCGATCGGGCGGGTACTCACCGGTAAGAATCTGCCATATCATGCGGAATCGACGGTCCAGTTCGCGTCGCAAAACACCGGACCATCCACTGAACGTGGAATCATTCCGGTACCGTAGATATCCGCCGGAAAGACTTCGAGCGCGATCGCGTCAATGATCACGTCGAGGTCGCGCGTCATCTCGGCGAAATCGCCGAAATAGAGATCGAGCATGTAGGTACCCGGCATCAAAGGGAGGTGCTCGAAGGTGCAGCGAATCGTGCCGTGCGTCAGCGCAGGCCCGTCGCAGCCGGCGCGCGTCCAACGATTACTGACGCCCAGAATCGGCGCGCCGTTCGCGGTTTTGATCGTGACTCCGAGGATCGGCCGGATCGGATGCGGGACGGCAAAGTGCGCCTGCACCGTTAGCGCACCGCCCATCTTCGCGGCGCCTTCGAGGCCATCGGGCTGCGAGCGCAGCCGCACCTCGGTCATCAGCGGGACCGAGCCGCGCGTGCGCCCCGGATGGGCGCCGAGGTCGCGCATCCGGCGTTCGCGTAAGAGCTCGGCGCTCATATATCGCGCGATCATCGCGGCCGGCGCGCCAATCGCCTCGACGCGCCCATCGCCGATAATCATGCATGAGCGACAGAGCGACTCGATCGAGGCCAGGTTGTGGCTGACGAACAGGACCGTGCGGCCGGCGCGCGCAACTTCGTTGATCTTGCCCAGACAGCGCTTCTGGAAGGCGGCGTCGCCCACCGCGAGGACTTCGTCCACCAGCAGAATCTCCGGCTCCAGATGGGCCGCGACGGCGAACGCGAGCCGCACATGCATCCCGCTGGAGTAGCGCTTGACGGGGGTGTCGATGAAGCGCTCGACCTCGGCGAAGGCGACGATCGCGTCGAACTTGCGTGCGATCTCGGCGCGGCGCATGCCGAGAATCGCGCCGCTCAGAAAGACGTTGTCGCGTCCGGTCAGTTCCGGATGAAATCCCGTGCCGACTTCGAGCAGGCTGCCGACGCGGCCGTAGAGCTCTGCGCGACCGCGCGTCGGGGCGGTGATGCGCGCAAGGATTTTCAGCAGGGTCGATTTCCCCGCGCCGTTGCGTCCGATGATCCCCAGCACTTCGCCCGCATCAACCTCGAAGCTCACGCCGTCGAGCGCCTGCACGTACTGCGGGGCTGCGCGTTCACGCACGAAGCCCGCGCGTAACCGTCGTAGCGGCGCATTCATCGCGTGCATAACGCTCTCGCGCAGCGTGCGATTCGATTCGCGCACGCCGATTTGATAGCGCTTGCCCAAATGCTCGGCGCGGATCATCGGATGCATTTCGACGCAGACTCCCGCCGCCTCAGATGAAATCCGCGAATTCGCTTTCCATGCGCCGGAATGCATAGGCCGCATATATCAGGATCACAGCCGCTGTCAGCGCTGCGAGCGCCAGCGCGGACCAATCCAGAGGCCGCCCGAAAATCGCATCGCGGTACCCCTCGATTATGGCGCTGAGCGGATTCAGTCCCAGCAGCCACCGCCATCGCGCCGGTACCAGACTCAACGGATAGATAACCGGCGTGACGAACATCCAGAGCTGCAGTGCAAACGGCAATGCATAGCGGACGTCGCGGTATTTCACGTTGAGCGCCGCGAGCCACATGCCGACGCCGGCGGCGACTATCGCAGTCAGCAGTGTCAGCACCGGAAACATCAGGAGGCTCGGCGTAAAGGGAACGCCGTACCACGGCGTCATCAGGAACAAAATCACCGCGGCGATCGCAAAATCCACGAGTGCCGCGCCGACCGCCGCCACCGGAATCACCAGTCGCGGAAAATAGACCTTGGTTATCAGATTGGCGCTGCCGACCAGGCTGTTACCCGCGTTGCCCACAGCTCCCGTGAAAAAATTCCACGGCAGGAGCGCGGCATAGGAGAAAATCGCGTACGGCTCGCCCTCCGAGGGCACGCGCGCCAGCCGGCCAAACAGGAGCGTAAAGACCACCATCGTGAGGAACGGTTGCAGGACCGCCCAGGCGATTCCCAGCACCGTCTGCTGATAGCGCACCTTGACGTCGCGCCAGGCCAAGAAAAATCCGAGGTCGCGATGGTCCCACAGCTCGGCCAGCCCGAAACCGCGCCATCTGCGCAGGCTGGTAATCGTGATTGTGGGTGCGGGCGTTCCGCGGGTCGGCCCGTCCGTTCGCGGTAACTCCTGCAATTCGGGCGCGGCAGTGAACTCGGGCTGATCTGCTATTCGCTCAAGGTCGCGCATCCGTCCGCTCCGTAGTGAGACTATCAGTATATGAGCATCCGCGATTTAGGGAACCTCTGCGCAAGTTATGCTGGTTCATGCTGTGCGGGGTCTGCGGGGTGAAGTCCGGGATTCTTCGCGCACGTTTGTCTGGCCTGCTCATTCCGCTCCCCCACGGGTGCGCGCGTGAGAGTAACAGAAGGGAGGCGCCTTGCACCGCATATGCTGGAGTGGGACGGTGTTGAGAGCGGCAGGTACAGGAAATACGGTTTGCAGGATTTTCGCGATCGAGCCTGGACGGCACGTCAGGCAAATTCCGTCGCGCCTCTGGTTACTGAGCGCAGCCTGATCGCGGCGGCGCTCGCCGCGCCGCTGTGCCAATGGGAGAAATTCGCGGCCGAGTGCGCCGCGCTCGGCGCGGAGGAATTCGCCGTGCGCCACACGCTGGGGGTCGCCGATTTTCTAATTAACTACATCCGCTCGGGTGACCGGGTCTGGCGCGATCTCTATCTCGGTGAGCGTTTCAAGCAGGCGCATTGGCCGGGGGACGATCCCGCCCAGATGATCGAACGGCGCCGTGGGCTAATCGCGGCCGATCGCGAAGCGATTATGGGTGTAGCGGCGGCGCGGCTGGATCAAGCGGGCCGCGCGCGGCTCGAAGAATTCTTCAGCGTTGCGCTGGCCGCCGCAGATCGCACACCCTCGAATCAATGCCGGGTGCTGTTTGTCGGCGATTGCCTGTTTCTTGATCTGGCGACGTTTTTAGCTGCGCCGCTCGCCGCCGCGGGCGTCCTTTTGCGCCCGACGTTCCTGACCAGCAAGAATCCCAGCGAACTGCGCACGGCGATTCGCGGCTTGCGCGATGAGCAATTCGACCTCGTCTGTTACAGCCCGTATACCTATGAATTCGATGTCGGGTTCGCGGCCACGCACTACGGGGGATTGGCGCTGCGGCGGCGCAATTTGCATCGGCTCGCCGCCGAGGCTCATCGCCGCACCCGCGCCACCCTGATGCTGCTCAGGGAACTTTTCGATTGCGCGATCGTCATCCACACCTCGGCGAATTTCCGGCGGCATGATTGCTCATGGCAATCCCAGATTAAAAATCTCGTCACACGCCGCGCCCGTCAAGTGACGGCGCGCCGCGCCAGCGACCTGATCGGCCGGCTGGTGGAGCGGCGCGGTCGCGACGCGGCCACGGCGATCGCAATTCTCGACGAGCGGGTGGCGCTCGCCCGGCATGGCGATCTACCTTTAGGTGAGACCTTTCACGATTCCGGCGTGGTGCATCCCACGGTGTTCAGCCGTGACCTCGCCGAGACCTATCAGAGTCTGATCCTGAGCCGGGTCCAGCTGACGACCAAGAAGATTCTGGTCGCGGATCTCGATAACACGCTGTGGAAGGGCACTATTGGCGAGGGTCCGGTCGAACATGATCATCGGCGCCAGGCGGTTTTGAAGAAGCTGCGTGAGAGGGGCGTGATGCTCGCGATTTGCTCCAAAAACGTTCCGCGCAAGATCAAGTGGGATGGGGCCTTACTCGCCGAGACGGATTTCGTCGCGGCGCAGATCAACTGGGGTCCGAAAGCCGCGAACCTTATACGCATCGCGCAGGAACTGAACCTCCGGCTGAACGATTTCGTGTTTCTTGACGATCGCGCAGACGAACGTGCGCTGGTTCAGGAGGCCCTGCCGGAAGTCGTAACGATGGACCCGGCCGCCGAAGGCGACTGGGCGATGATCGAATGGTGGGCGGCGCTGATATCGCCGCAGGGCGGCGCCGACCGCGCGCAGCTCTATCGCGAGCGGCGCGAACGGCAGCAATCTCTCGACGCGCTGCCGGACCGCCTCGAAGCCGAGAAGCTACTGCACACCTTGCGGCTCCGGCTCAAAATCCGCGACGCCAGCAAGCGCGATCTGCCGCGGGTGGTGGAACTCATCAATCGCACCAATCAGTTCAATACTAGTGGCGCCAGAACCACTGTGCGGGAACTTTTGGCGTGGCTCGACGACCCGCAGCATCGCCTGCTGGCCGCCGAAGCGGCGGATAAATTCGGTGAGATGGGCTTGATTTCCGCGCTACTCATCGAAACTGGTGGCCCCGCGATCGAGATCATTGCGTGGGTGATGAGCTGCCGGGTTTTCGGTTTCGGCATTGAGGTCGCGATGCTCAATCACCTCAAGCGGCTCGCCGCGGAAATCCGCGCCAGCAGCTTGCATGGCTATTTCACTCCGACTGACAGCAACGATCCTTGCCGCGACGTTTACCCCGCCAACGGCTTTGTGTGGGATGGGGTCAAATGGGTCTGCGCTGGCGATAGAGTCGCCGCCGACCCGCAATGGCTCGCGATCGACGCTGAGCTGATCTCGCTCTCCGCCTGAGCTTTCTTAGTTCGCGCACTTTTTCTCAACCGTCTCCGAGGCGGAAAACTCTACTATCTGACGCGCCATAGCCGTCGTAGTGCAGGCTCTTAGCTGAGCGCCGAAGGCCTCGAACCGCTGCCGCGCGCGGGATGGATTAAGGCTCCAGGCCAGTAAACGCGCGCTTAGGTCCGCGCTATCCTCCGGCGCGGGAAGCAGCATGTCGCGCAGGGCTGCCGGATAGCGCTCGGCCACGCCCGCCCGCGCGGTGACCATCGCGGGGACCCCAAGCGCGATCGCTTCATGGACGTTCAGCCCGTAAGCTTCATAGCGTGTGGGACTGACGAGCAGGTCGGCGGCGGCGAGCACTTCGTCGATGCGTTCCGTGTGCCCGAGCATCCGGACGCGGCCTTCGAGACCGGCCGCGGCAACGCTGCGACGCCAATTCTCGAGCATCCGGCCCCCGCCTGCGACGACAAGACTCGCGCTCCAGTCAGGGCGTGCGCAGAGCTCCCGCCATGCGCGCCACAGCGTATCGAAACCCTTGTGATGGTCGTGGCGGAGCGTGCCGACGAAGGCGACGACGGGCTCGGTGGCGAAGCCCAGCCAGGCCCGCGCGCTGGCGCGATCCGCAGCCGATGGCGGCCCAACAGCCATGTCGCTCGCGGGATAGACCGTGGTCATCCGCTCGTTAGAGAGGCCCAGCGTTTCGATCAAATCCGCTCGCGTGCGTTCAGAGTTGACGAAGAGCCGCCGCGCTCCGCCGAGCAGCGTTCTTTCGCGCCGCGCCTGCAACTCGGTTTCGAGCCGGTTCTTGAGGCGCAGCCATCGCGGCCCGCCACCTCCAACGCGCGGCGGCAACGCCTGATGGACAAAATGAATCCAGTTGAGATCAGGCCATGCGCAATTCACGCCGTTGACCAGCACCCGCGCCGCCGGACAACGAGCGGTCACCCGCGCGGCGACCGCCCGTCCTGCGCGATCGAGTTGCCGTTGGCCGAGAAAAAACGAGCCCGCCGGCTTGGCCACCCGGTGGAGCCGCGCGGCCGGATGCTCGATGAATTCATCGTCAAAGCGATGGCCCACCAGATGGACCGGCGTGCCCTGCCCTATCAGATAACGCGCCAGCGCGGCGTTGAGCTGGTCCATCGCGCCCTCGCGATGGAAGCCGCCGGCGACGATCACCCACGGCGGAGTCCCCGTGTGCGTCTCATTCCGCATCATGCCCGCCGCGCCCGGGGATCGATCATGTAGTTCTCCGATTGTGGAACGCGGCGCCGAGGCGACGCGGCAGTTCCCGCCGCAGCGGTCCAGCCTGCAAACATCAGCAGCGTTGCAGTCTGTGGAATCGCATTGAGCAATCCGGTCCCAACCACTGCGGCGGCGAATGAGATCGCGCAAAACAGCCATGCGAGCCGGCGTCCCGCAGCCCATGGATCGCGGCGATGCGGCGCCGCACGCATCAGCACCCAGCCGAAAAAGCCGAGCCAGAGAGCCAGCCCTGGGAGGCCCTGCTCGGCGACGATCCGCGCGTACTCGTTCTCGAGCCCGATCGGATCTTTGACCAGAGGCTGCAAAAAATGCGGGATGCTGGTGCCACCGCCGCCCAATCCATTGCCCAGCGGATATTCCTCGACCAGCTCGATAAAACTTTCGTTGACGCTGCGCTGGAGCCGCGCGGCCACCATGCCCGGCTCGCCCAGCGTCAGAAATCGTTGCAGGCGTGGCGTCAGCGCCACCAGTATCGCGATCAAGACGACGAGCGCGAGCCACGCCAGTCGCGGAAACTGATCACGCCGAGGCGAAAACGAAATTATCAGCACCATCAGGATCAGCATCGCCGCTTCCGCGCGGGACGCCGCCAGGAAAACGCCGATTGCCGAGGCGGCGATCGCCGCGAGCAGCAGTCGCCGGTTCCAGCTCCGCGCCGCCTCGACGTTTAGCCCGCCGAGCAGCAGCGGCATGCTAGCGACCATGTTGGTCGCGTACGCCGCCGAATTCGCAAAGCTTGCCGGAATGCGGAAGTGGCGCGCGCCGTTGAAGAAAACATCCGTGCTGTTGTAGATGATCGCGTCGAGCGCATTCTGCGGATAAAAGCTGGGGACCCCGATTACGGTCTCGGCGAGCGCCAACGCCAACACGGCGAGATTCATCATCGCTACGCCACGGGCAATCATCCGCACGTCGGCATCCTCGATCATTCCGCCGATCAGGATGAACGGTACGAACAGCACGTTCCCGCGCCAGCCGACCAACTGGATCAGCGGATGCTGCGCGGGTACGAGCAGGAGCAGCGTGGGCCAGCCCATCAGGCACAGCATCCAGGGCATCAGCGGCCGCATGCGAAGCCTTTGACCGACGCCGAGCGGGCGCGCGAGCGCGGCGATGAAGAAGCCCGCCAACGCCGCGTCATAGACGAACTGCGCGAGGGGGCTGTCGATATTGGCGCGCACGATGCCATAGAGGTAGCCGACGGCGAGCATCGCGACGACGCCGGCCCAGACCGCACGGCGCATCGCGGTAAAGCAGCCGCCGAAGGCGACTGCGCAGACGGCGACCGCGAGCGCGGCTTCGAGGCGCATCAGAGAGACACGCGGGCGGATGCAGCGCTAGCCCCGCTCAAGGCCGCGACGATCGCGGCGAGCCGAACCATCTGCGCCCGCGGATCACATAAAAGCCGCGCGCGCTGCGCTCCGCTCGCGCCCAAGCGGTTGCGCCGCCACGGATCATCGATCAGCGCGCGCAGGGCGGTCGCGACTGCGGCAAAATCGTTCGGCGGCACAGTAATCGCGCACGATTCGTCGATCAGCTCCGCCACGCCGCCGAGGCCGGTCGAGATCACCGGCAAGCCCGCGCTCATGGCCTCGGCAAAGGCGAGGCCGAAGCCTTCGGCCGCGCTGTGCGGCTGACAATAGATATCGGCCGCAGCCAGGAGGCGGGCGGCCTGCGGCTGCTCGCCGCAAAACGTCACGCGCTGTGCGATTCCAAGTTCGGTCGTGCGGGCTTTGAGCCGCGCGAAATATTTTAGCTCGCCGGGCCGCTGCGGGCCGCCGATGATCCAGCATCGCCAGCCGGCAAGGTTCGCGAGCAGCGCCAGCGCCTCGATGAGAACGAGGTGGCCCTTCGTCTCCTCGAGGCGGCTTGCTTGTGCGATGACGATCGCGTCATCCGGCGCGCCGAACTGTTCGCGAATCGCGCTCCTTGCAAGTACGTCAAGCGGAGGCGCAGGCGCAACCGGCAAATACAGCACTTCGCGCGGCGCGCGCGGGTAGAGCGCCGTCATCGTCGAGGCGGTAAAGGCGCTGTTACACAGCAGCAAATCGGGTTGGGTTACGCTCGCCCAGCGATCAAGCCAATGACGGCCGGTCGCTGCGCCATGCACCCAGAAGATCAATGGGAGGCGCGCCGCTTTGACGACCCCGGCAAACAGCGCCGTCGCCCAAGCCGAGTGGCACGCGACCGCGTCGAAGCGGCGGCGCGCGAGCAGTTCGCGCAGGCGCTCGCGGGCGCGCCGGAGCGTCAGAGGATTGCGCACGCGAGCCGCGCCCAGCATATAGATCGCGACGCCGACTGCGCACAACTCCTGCGCGAGACGACTCTCGAAGCAGAGCGCAGCCTCGTGCTCGAGCGGGGCAAGCTTGCGGTGGCGTGCGAGTGTCGTCAGCAGCGTCTCGACACCGCCGTAGAGATTGCCGCTATGAACGTGCAGCAAGCGCATCGTCAGACTCGGCAGACACCAACCCTTGATAGATCGTGTTGAGTTGCGCCGCCATCCGCGCGCGGTCGAATCTCTGTTCGGCGGTAACGCGGCCCGCGCCCCCGAGCGCGGCGCGCAAGGCGGGATTCGCCGCCAATCGCGCGATTGCCGCAGCCAGCGCCTGCACGTCAGCAGCGCGATAGACCAGCGCGTCGCTCTCGGCAGTGACCAGGTCGGCGGCCCCGCCGGTCGCGCTGGTGATCACCGCGCGGCCACAGGCGAACGCCTCCGCGATCACCAGGCCGAAGGGTTCCGGCGCCACGCTGGCGTGCACCACGATGTCGAGTGCGCGCAAGGCCGGCGCCACCTCGCGCAGATAGCCTGTAAATCCGACTTTGCCGGCGAGCCCCAGCGTCACCGCCAAAGCGCGCAACTCAGTGAGGGTAAATTGACTGCCCGCGGTCTGATAGATTGGCCCGCCGATCACATAACCACGCACCGTCATCTGAGGCGGGAGCAGCGCCAGCGCGCGCAAAAACTGATCCTGCCCCTTCCAACGCGCCGTCGCCGCGACGAGGCCAACGCGCACGACCGCCCTGTCGTCCGTCGGCAGGTTCGCGAGCGCGTCGAGATCCGCCACCGCGCCATGCGGCGCAAAACGCTCGAGATCGACGCCGTTGTGCACGGTATGAATCGGTACGCTGGCGCCGAGAACCGCGCGCGCATCGGCGGCGACGCTGCGCGAGTTCGCCACGATCGCGGCGACGCGCCGCGCATGCAGCTTCAAGAGAATCGGCATGAGCGGACGCGAGGAGGGATAATCGTGAAGATGCCACAAGAGCGGCGTCGCTTCCGGCGTCGCGCGCGCGGCGAGAAGATGCATCTTGAAGCCGTTGGCATGAACTACATCGGGGGCTAAGCCGGCGATCGCGCGGGCCAGCGATCGCGTGTAGCGCACTGCCGCGGGCGACGAGAGCCCAAGGCGTCCGAGCGTGCGCCAGCGGCCCGCGGCGACGCCCGCGGGACCGCCTGCGCCGGCGTCGCCCAGTCGCGCCAGGACCGGCGGAAAGGGCATGACCGATGAGGGGATTCCGCGACTGCGAGCTTCCTCGACCAGAGCGCCGTCGGCCGCAGCGATCAAGGCGAACTCGTGGCGCGGGTTGAGCGCGCGGACGCCGGCAGCGACATCGAGCAACACCCGTTCAGCGCCGCCCATCGCACCGGCGGGATTGAGCAAAAGAATCTTCATCGCCTGATACTCGCCGTTCCGTCGGGCGCACCTGTTACCGGCGCGTTCTCCCGGCTGATGCGCTCCGCGAGGTCAGCAGCCGTCCGCGCATAGGCGCGATTGGCCGGGTCCAACCGATGGGCGCGCGCGTAGGCGTCGCTCGCTGCGATATAGTCGTAATCGCGCTCGTGCGCTTCGCCCAAGGCGAACCACGCGGCCGCAGAATCCGGTTCGAGCGCGGTCGCCCGCCCGAAGCTCAGAACTGCCGGCGCGAAATCGCCGTTGGCAAGATAGAGGCCGCCAAGCCGCATCGTCAGCGCAAACGAAGAGCGCTCACGCAGGGCGGCTTCGAGCGCGCTCTCTGCGGCGCGCGGATCGCTCGACTGCTCGGCCGCGTCCGCCAACGCGACGTCGAGGTCAAACCGATCGGCGCCGTTGCGCATCCCTTCCTCAACCGCCGCGTTCGCCTCGGTAAGTTTCCCTTCGGGCCCATAGACTGATCGGGCGAGTTCGGCGTAGGGCCGCGCATCGGCGTGATCGATTTCTGCAGCCGCCCGCAAATTTCTGATCGCTGCGGCGGCGTCGCCGGCAATTCCGTAGTTCGTTCCAGCCTTGATCAGATCCTCCATCCGCTGGTCCGCGTCTGCGGTCCTGAGCGCGGCCTGCTCATAGAGCGCGCCGACATCGCGCGTGCGGCCGAGATCGCGATAGAAAGCCGCCAGCTCGCCAACGGCACCCGGATAACCGTCGTCAATCGCGCGCGTGAAGCCGCGCGCGACGGCTGCCTGCTCGTCCGGCAGTAACCATGGAATCAATGACGCGGCGAGATAATAATGCTCGAGCATCATGGGCGCGCGGTTGACTGCGGTGGCAATTTGCGCGAGCCCGGCTGCGCGGTTCCCCGCTTGCAGGAGGCCCTGCGCATATTGATCGCGCGCCGCCGGATCATTCGGGTCGAGCCAGACGGCGATCCGCAGTTCGGCCAGTCGGAGCTCCGCCGCCGCCTCACGCCCGAGCGCGGCGACGAGCGCCAGGTGAGCCGACGCCATCGCAGGATGAGCCGTCAGATTGCGGGCGGCATACGCCAGACCACGGCGCGCGGTGATGTCGTAGGGGTAACTGCCGCCGGCCTGCAGGTAGACCGCGCAAATCAGTCCGCAAGCGGCGAGCGCGCCCGCAGCTGCGCCGACGTATGTAAGCCGGGTCGAGCGCGCGGCGACGCGGACGATTGCGCCTTCGCGCGGCGCGCCGTCGACCAGCGCGATCCGAACGCTCAGCGCCAGCAGGATCGTGAACAGCACGGCATTGGCGGGAGTATGGAGACTGAAATCGAAGCCCTCGTGAATAAGCGTCGCGACGATCCCTCCGGCCAGCGCGGCGAAGAGCGGCCACTCCGACTCGGCGAGCCGCGCCGCACCGCGGCGGATCACTCCGGCAAGCGCGATTCCCAGCCACAGCGTGACGAGGACTCCGACGATCCCGGTCTCGGCCGCAAATTGGAGATAGTCGTTTTCGGCTTCACGAAAGAAAAACGGCATCCACGGCGCGCGTTCGTAATGCGGAAAAAGCTCGGGCCATCCGGCCAAGCCAACGCCGAACCACGAAAAGTCGCAGAGAATGCCGAGGGTGTCGCGCCAGACGGCCGGCCGGTAGCGCACGTCGTCGCCCGCGGCGATTACACTGCCGACGCGGTTGGCGGCCGCCATTCGCGTCGCCGGCCCGGCCGCCAGCAGCAGGACCACGAGGCTAATCACCGCCAGCAGCGTCAGGACCCCGGCGGCGCGAGGGCCTAGTTTGCGGATCGCGATCGGCGTCAGGCTCCAGGCGTGGCGCACGCAGAGCGCCAGCCCAATACCGACTCCGGCGATTGCAGCGACCCAGCCCGCGCGCGAAAGGCTCAACAGGATCGCCCCCGCGATCACAAGGGTGCCGAGCGCGGCGAATAGTTGCAGATTGCCGCGATCGGGCCGTGGGAAAATCTTGAACGGATAGATCGCGCCGACCACCGCGAGCGGCAGCACCATCGCGAGATAGTTGGCGAAATGATCCGGGTCGACGAAAGGGCCGCTGGCGCGCGGATTCGTAACGCTCGCCCCGCCCCAATCACTGGGTACATAAAACCACAGCAGTTTTCCGTTCCACCAGGCCCGCTCGCCCAGTCCGATCAACGCGACTGCAGTAGCCGTGAGCAAGAGACTGACAATCATCGAGCGATAGAAGCGCACTTCGGCGTTGCGCTCGCCCACGAAGCCGAACGGATAGAGCACGACCACAAAGAACGTCGAGGCCAGCGCGAGCCATTCGAGCAGGGCGCTCGCGGCCGCGGCCGGTGAGATCGCGAGCGCACGCCAGCGCTCTCCGATGACGCCTGGAGGAAAGGCCGCGCGCGCCCCGGCCAGCGCCAGGGATGACGCAACGTCCGGCGCCTTTTGCCCGGCCGCTGCCAACTCCCGGTCCGGCGCCACGATCGGCAACAAGGAAACACTCGGCCACCCGGGAAGACTGACTCGATAGAGCTGATAGGTCGCCGGCGCGGCCAGCCTCATCAGCGGCGGCGGGAGCGGTGCGAGTTCGCCGGCCAGGAGCAGCGTCAACGCCAGCGCCGGCAGCGCGATCCGCCGAACTTCATCCGGTCTCGCAACTGCCGCTGCGGAAACGCTTACCCGCCAGACGCCATCGAGATAAATGTTGGCCATCCAGAGCACGAGCAGCGCAAAGCTGACCGCCTCGACGACAATGAGGGGACCACGATGGACTGCGCCGAAGGCAAGCGGTGGGAATCCGATCAGGAAGACCAGACCCGCAATCACAGCGCGATCGAGCCGGCGTCGTCCCACAGCGGTCGTCCTGCAGCTCGCTCGCTAGCGCTCCCGGATCGAGTAGTAATCCTCGCGATAGTAGCCGTAATAGTCCGCCGTCTGCGACTGCACCCGATTCAGCACCAAGCCCAGAATCTTGCCGCGCGCGTAGCCCAGCCGCGCGCAGGCCGCACGCACCTGCTGGCGCGGCGTCGTCGCACCGTTGGCCACTACCACCACGCCGTCGACCGCATGCGCCAGCAGCAGAGCGTCGCTCACCGGCAGTACCGGCGATGAATCGATCACGATGTACTGGTAACGTCCGCGTAAATCCTGAATCAGCTCAGCCATCTTGAGGGAACCCAGCAGCTCGGTCGGATTGGGCGGCGCCGAACCGGCGCCGAGCAGATCAAAGTGCTCGATTCCGGTCGGCGCGATCACCGCGGCCGCCTCGAGTGCGCCGGTCAGCACCTCGGTCAGTCCAGCGCGATTGTCGAGCCCGAGCACCCGATGACAGCGCGCGCGCCGCAGGTCCGCGTCGATCAGGATCGTGCCGCCAAGCTGCGCCAGCATCACTGACAAGTTTACCGCCGTTACGGTCTTGCCTTCGCGGCTGGTCGCGCTGGTGATCAGGATCGTGCCCGGCGGTCCGCCGGCGCGCGACAACAGCAGCGCCGTGCGCAGGTTGCGATAGGCTTCGCCAAGCTGCGAGTAGGAACCATGCGCGAGCACCAGATCGTTGGTGTGCGGCAAAGCCGCGGGCGCGCGCGCCGCGGGCAGCGCATTCGAGCCATAGGCTTGCGGCTTGCCCTGGACCTGCGCGATATCGGGAACGATCCCGAGGGTCGGCAGCTTGAGGTAACTCTCGGCTTCTTCCGGATTCTTGAGCGTGCTGTCGAGAAACTCGAGGATGAAAGCGAGTGCCATGCCGCCGCTCAGCCCAGTGACCAGCGCCAGGATCAGGTCGCGCGCCTTCCGCGGACTGGTCGCGACGGTCGGCGCCTCGGCCGAGTTGATCACCGAGACGTTGGTCTGATCGGCGCCGCTCTGCACCGCGACGTCTTTCATGCGCGTCAAGACCGCGTTGTAGAGTTCGCGATTCGTATCGACCTCGCGCTGCAGGATCGCGTACTGGGCCGCGGCGTCGTTGAGGTTGAGGGTTTCGACGCGCTGCCGCCCCATCTCGGCCTGGAGCTCATTTTCCTTTTCCGCGGCTTCGCGGTATTGAGACTGAATTCCGTTGACAACCTCGCCGATCGCAGCCTTGAGCCGCAGCTCGACTGCGGCGATCTGCGCGCGCAGTTTCGCCAGCGGCGGATAGTCCGGCTTGAACTGGCTCGCGAGCGCCGCGGCCTCGCCATATAGTTCATCGAGCTGTTTCTGCAAATCCTGAATCGTCACGTTCTGCGTCACTTCGGGAATCGACGCATAGTCGTGTTTGTCGATTGATTGCACCTGCGCCTCGAGCGCGATCCGCGCCACCTGCGCCTGGGTCAGGTCCTTGCTGAGATCGGCGAGCCGATCCAGCACCACGGCGTCCTTGCCGTCGAGCGAGATCAGGCCCGGAATAATTCCCTTGGCGCGGCGATAGTCATTGAGCGCGGCCTCAGACTTTTGCAGCTCGTCTTTGATTCCGACCAGTTTGTCGCGCAGAAAGCGCTGCGCCGTTTCCGTTTGCGTACCCTGCCGTTGCAGTTGCTGGCGTTCGTAGGCCTGCACGTGGGCGTTGGCGAGTTGCGCCGAGAGCGCCGCGTCGGGAGTCGCAAAGCTGATTCGGACCAGGTTGGTGTCAGCGACCGGCGTGACCTTGAGCATTTCGAGATAGGCGCGCACGGCGGCCGGCGGCGCGCTCGCGAGCGCTGGTTCCCCTTGCGCGTCGGGCGGGATTGTCGTCGGCGCGCGCGTCGTCACTCCGGCGCTCTGCGACCCGGAGAAGAGTCCGCTCCACCACTGCGCCAGGACATTCTCTTTGTCCGCAGCCTGGCCGAGAAAAATCGGATTTCGGTCCAACGCCAGCTCGCCGACGACGTCGGCGGCGAGCTGGCGGCTCTCCAGGATCGCGCATTGCGTTTTGTAGTACTGATCCGAGTTGGCCGCCGCGGCTTCGATCTCGATTAGACTCTCGAGAGTACTCGAACCCTGCTCGGCGTTAGGCTCGATCATGATCGTGGTCTCGGCCGTGTAGATCGGCCTCGCGCCAATCAGGTGAATCGCCGTCAGCACCAGGGCCGCGAGCGTCGCTCCGATCACTACCCGCAGATGCCTCCGTATCGTGCGCCAGTAGCGCCACACCTCGAGCAGCGGCTCGTTAGCGCCGTCCCGAATTTCCCACGCTTCGGCCTCGATCTCGTGCACCGCCGGCAGGCGATGGGAGGTTGGCTTAGAGCGGTCCATTAGTAGGGTATCGCGGGGGCCATGAGCCCGATCCGTTCGACGACCGAATAAAAGATGTAGGGGCCGATCCGCAGGTCGGAATAGGGCACGTCGATCACGTCGTTGGCCTTGACCGGAATATCAGGCTGCTCGCCGTGAGCAATCTTGTCGAGATTCACCGCCACGGTGCTCTTGGCGCCGTCCTTCTCGCTGCGGATAAGCGCGATCTCTTTGGTCGCCGCGGCATACATCGGGCCGCCGGCTTCGCCGATCGCGCCCAGCACCGTCAGTCCCGAACCGACTTCAAAATGCCCCGGATTATGCACCCAGCCCACGACCATTACCTGACCGCCGCCCGGCACCACGATGACGTCGCCCGGGCGCACCGGCAAACTTAGATATTTTCCGCTGCCGCTAAGTGACCCGCTGCGCAAGCCAATCGAGACGGCGTGCGCCGAGTTCGCCATCGCGAGCGTTCCGACCGCGTCCTGCTCGTTGGCTCCGCCCCCCGGAAGCTGCGGATTGGCGGCGCTCCGTTCGTCGCCGGGAATCAGCACCAGCTCGTCCGCGGCGGTTGGCGCGACGCCGCCGGCTTGCGTCAGCACATCGAGAATCGTTTCGGCCGGACTCGTCAGCACAAGCAGCCCGGGTTTGTTGACCGCGCCAACGACCGCCGCCTCCCGATTTCGATACTCATCGACGAAGACCGTCGCCTGCGGGTTGAACATATATTTTTGCAGCTTGAGGTCCAATTCGCGCGCCAACCCG
This sequence comes from Candidatus Binataceae bacterium, assembly GCA_035308025.1. Taxonomy (NCBI): domain Bacteria; phylum Candidatus Binatota; class Binatia (SeqCode); order Binatales (SeqCode); family Binataceae (SeqCode); species Binataceae bacterium (SeqCode). The sequence goes on along the minus strand of DATGHL010000033.1, from coordinate 78,134 downwards.
TCCTCGCTCAAACCGCCCGCCGAAACTACACCAATTAGCGGCAGTTCGATCGTCCCCTGCGTCGACACCCGCACTTTCCGATCCTTGATTTCATCAATCTCCGGCACCGAGACGGTCAGCACATCGCCCGGGCCGATCGGATAGTCTTCGTGACCTGAGCCTGCCGCACTCGTCCGACGAGCCCAGAGTGCGGCCAGACGCGGGTCGGCGGTATTCGCCGATGACGTTTCCGCGCTCGCCGCCGGAGGATCTGCCAGCGTTGAACTACCTGGGGTCGTACGCATCGTGCTGGACGCACAGCCTACCATCAGGCAGCCTGCGACGATCCGCGCCAGGATGCCCGAAAAATCACCACTCTTCATCACTCGAAATAGCCTGATGTCACAGCCTACTCTAAATAGGTATTGTCTTGTCAAGAAGAAACAATGTACTCTAATTCACTCTACGTTAGCGTGGACGGATGCTCTGAAGCCGCTGCTCATAAAGCTTTGCGTACTTCAGAAATACGTAAAATGCTGCGCTCATCGACGCATAGAGCCCCGCGCCGCCCTCCAGAAATCCGCCGCGCACGACATAGAAGTTAAAGAACCGCCACAGCGGATGGGTGAACATCCGGACGGCCGCCAGCCGCGAGGGCGCGGCCTGCGCCGCCCCGCGCGTGCTAAAGCGATTCATGGTCGCGACGTGATCGGCGACATCGCGATAACTGAAGTGCAGAATCGGCGCGCGCAAGCGGCTCACCTGTCCCTGCACGACAACCTTGTCGTGCGGGTCGATTCCGCCGATATAGCCGCGCTCGCGGCGGAAGAGCCGCACCGGGTAATCACGATAGATGGGGCGTGTATAGTAGTGCCGCAGATGGTAGAGGACGCGCTGGATGCGATAGCCGTCGGCGGCATCGGGCGCAGCTATCGCCGTCTCGATTTCGCGGCCGAGAGCGCTCGTCGCCTGCTCGTCGGCGTCAAGCAGCAGCACCCATTCCGACGTCGCGTGATCGAGCGCGGCCTGCTTCTGGCGGACGTAGTCGGTGAATTCCTGCTCGAAGACCCGCGCACCGAGGTCACGGGCGATTGCCACAGTTCTATCCGTCGACAACGAATCGACCACGATCAACTCGTCGCAGAACGATTTCGCACTGCCGAGGCACTGTCCGATCAGTTGTTCCTCGTCGCGCGTAATTACGATCAGTGAGACGGTGGGACGCGGCGCCATCGGGATTAGGCGGGCTTGCGCGCGTCGCCTTGATCGAGCCGCGTCTGAATCGCGCCCGCGATCGCGCGGAAGGTCGCGGTCACCGGATGTTCCGGATGGGCCGCGACAATCGGCGCCGCGGTATCGCCGCCCTCTCTGAGTTCGCGCAGCAACGGGGTGGTGTCGGTCAATTGGTAGAAAAGTAATTGGCATCAGCCGTCGACGAGCGAGCAGTTGACTGAGTCGTTGCTTACGCCGCCTCCATTTGTGAACTAATCAGATCCTGCCAGCCGACCAGACGACGCAGCCGCACTTGACCGCTGCGCAGGAGGCCGAAGAGCAAGAACAGCACGGCCTCCTGATTGGGCAGCGAAGCCTGGGTTTTGGTCCGCCGGCGAAACTCCTCGGTGATCCGTTCCAGCGCGTTGGTGGTCCGCAACGCCTTCCACTGCGAGGCGGGAAACGCAGTGCAGGTGAAGAGCTCGTCGCCCGCCTCCTCGAAGCTGGCGCTGACCGCTTTGCAGCGCAGCTTCCACTTGCGCGCAAAGCCGACGCGCGTATGCTCCACCGCGTCGCGGCTCTCGGCGTAAATCATGCGCCGATAATCCTCGGCCAGTTCCTCGCGCAGATGGGCCGGCGCCGTGGCCAGCAAAGTCCATAGCTTGTGGTTGGTGCAGCGCTGGATCGCGAGCGTGGGCCATTGCACTTTAAGCGCCGCGGCCAGCCCCGGATTGCCATCAATCACAGCCAACCGCGGAGCGCCGAGATTGCGCGCGGCCAGCGAGCGTAGCGCGTCCAGCCACGCTGGCTCACTCGCGCCCCCGGCCAGCCGCAGCTCGAGCACCACGCGTTGGCCGTTGGCGCACACGCCCAGCGTGACCAGCACCGGCACCCGGACGCGCTTCTTTCCGATCCGGACCCGCGGATACCAGCCATCCAGAAACAGGTAACGAATCTTCAGCTCGCCGAGATCCCGCTGGGCCCAGGCCTCAAAGTCTTCGCGCAAGCGCCCCACCAGACGCGACACGCCATCCTTCGACAACGGCGCGCCACGCAGCCGCGGCGCAAGCGCGCCGCGCAGCCGCCGGGTATTGGCGCCGCTCAGATAAACCCCAACAATCGCTTCGTCGACCCGCGCGGTGCGGCGCTGATAGCGCGGAATCATCCGGCTGTGCCACTCGCGGCGCTGGCCCTGCGCCTCTTCGATCCGCGCCCGCGGCAGCGGGATCGTCGTCGCGCCCAAGCTGGTCGTCAACGTGCGGGCGCGCTGGCCGTGTCGATAGCCGGTTCGAACCGGCCCCACGCGTTGTGAGCGGGCCGCTCCCAGCGCGGCCTCCAGTTCTTCACCGACGAGGGCTTCGATCATGGCCCGAATCCGCTCCCGCATCAGCTCCGCGAGCGTCCCTTCTCCGCCCCCCGAACTCCTGCTATCCGTCTCCATGGCGTCATCCTCCGACACCCGCCGCCCAGCGGGTGTGAGTTGTGGCTCAACTCGCCGGATCTTGACGCCTTTTCACTTTTTCCACCAACTTCGCGACACTACCAAGCACCGGCAGCTCACCGAGAAAAGGCACGCCGAGGGATTCGGCCAAGCGGGCGCCGCCGCCGTGCGCGAAGATCTCATGACGGCTGCCGCACTTGCGACACAGTTGATAGCTCATGTTTTCGACGACGAGGCGTTAGCCAAATACCGGCGCAAACAGGGTCTTGGCGCTGATCTGGCCCAGCAAGTCAGCCCAGCCGAGATAGGCGTCGACGTGCTGATGGCCGATCTGGCTGGTCATGTCCAGGTTCGGCGCGAGGTCGGATGGGAAGGAGGTTCCGTCGCCCGCGACTTGAATGTAAACGACCTTCGACAAAGCCGCGATTGACGAAGCGATCCCGGCTGCAACCGTGACTCGGTCCACGGCGGTCAACTCGTAGACGTCGGGGATTTCTTTCATCAGGCTGGGCACGAAGGTGCGCGGAACAACGTCGCGCTGATTCCATACCCGATGACAACACGCCGCCAGAATCCGATCTGAGTAGTCGGCGAAGGCCTTATTGCCGGCCGTCGGACCGGCAAAGGAATAGTTGTAAACGACGCAATCGGACAGGATCTCCGCCAGCCGGAGCGCCAGCGTCGAACTTTGCGCGCCGCCCTTGCTGTGGCCGGTCACGTAGAGGTTAGTGGACGAGCCCGGACGCAGGCGCGCGCGCAGAAAAGCCTCGAGGGTGATTCCGTCGGGAGGTTGTGCGCCAGCCCCCGAGACAGCAGTCAACAGTTCCGCAGCTCCGGAACGAGCAGTCAACAGCTCCGCAGTCTTGAAATGAGCGGTCACCATGTCGGCGATTCTCGTGCGGGCGCGCGAGAGTTCTCCTTCGCTCGCCGTGAATGTAATTTTCCGCGGCTCTGCCCTTAATCTTTCTCTCAAGCTGGGCGTTGCGGATAACAAGACGGGCTTGTCCAACACCGCTTTGTCCCAACTCAGGTTGAGAAGTACGGCAAGCCCGAGCGCGGTGCTCGTCGAGATCTTCGCGCCGGCGGAAGCCGGCCATGGCTGTTGAACTTCGATCAGTGAGTCCTCGTAGAAAAAATCGGTGGTCGAAATTGGATTGGTTCCGCGAATTACTATCGCGAGTGTCGTGGGATCATTGACCTTCTCCGCGACGTACATCATCGCGTCGTCGAAGCCGACCACGGTCGGGCTGAAGTCGCATGGCCCCCACACAATCGACCAATAGCCTATCGTGGGCTGGAGCTGGGTAAGGCATTGGTCCAACAGGCGCTTCAACAGCGCCCGCTTGAGCGCCTGGTCGCCCACGAGATTGTACCCGCGGTAGCTAATCGCGGAGAGCGCCAACATCGTTCTGGTGGTGGGATCGGTCGTCGTGCTCATAGTAGTGGAATCCTCCTTTTAGCCCGTCGCAGGGGAACGCGGGATCATCGGTGTTAGGCGGGCCTGCGCGCGTCGCCTTGATCGAGCCGCGTTTGAATCGCGCCCGCGATCGCGCGGAAGGTCGCGGTTACCGGATGTTCCGGATGGGCGGCGACAATCGGCGCCGCGGTATCGCCGCCCTCTCTGAGTTCGCGCAGCAACGGCAGCTCACCGAGAAAAGGCACGCCGAGGGATTCGGCCAAGCGCGCGCCGCCGCCATGCGCGAAGATTTCATGGCGGCTGCCGCACTTGCGGCAGAGGTGATAGCTCATGTTTTCGACGACGCCGAGAACCGGCACATCTACCTCCTGAAACATCGCGACGCCGCGTTTCACGTCGAGCAGCGCGATCGCCTGCGGCGTCGTGACGATCACGCCGCCCGCGAGCGTCACCCGCTGGGTAATAGTCAATTGCGCGTCGCCGGTGCCCGGCGGTAAATCCAAAACGAGACAATCCAGCTCACCCCATTCGACATTAAACAGAAACTCGCTTTCGAGCTTGGTGACCATCGGGCCGCGCCAGATAACCGGCGTCTGGTCATTGATGAACAGCGCCATCGAGACATAACGGATACCGAAGCGTTCGAGTGGCACGATCCGCCGATCGCCGCTGACCCGCACCTGCTCACCCGCCCCGACCATCATCGCGACACTCGGTCCGTACACGTCGGCGTCCATCAGGCCGATGCGCCAACCGAGTGACGCCATCGCCAGCGCGAGATTGACCGCGACCGTCGATTTGCCGACGCCGCCCTTGCCGCTGGCCACCGCGACGACGTGGCGGACGCCGCCGATCGGACGGCGCTGAGCGGCGCCCGCGACCATGCGCGGCGGTGGCGCCTGCTCGACCTCGATCTTGATTTTGCCTACGCCAGGCATCGCGGCGACCGTCTGTTCGACCGCGCTCGAGATCTCGGCGATTACCTCCGGCTTCGCGGACGCCGCAGTCAGAATCACCGTCACGCCACCATCCGCGACCTCGATGTCCTTGACCATCCCGAACGAGACGATGTCGCGGCTGAAACCCGGGTAGCGGATTTTCCTGAGTTCGTTCTGAATTTCCTGCGGGCTCGGCATTCATCTCTCCGCGCCGCGCGGCGAGCGGTGAAAGTTCAAGACGCCAGCGCGGCAAGCGACCGCGCAATCTTATCAGGCACCGGACTTTTTATCAGGTGCTAACTTTGGTGCGCATCGTCACGAACTCTTCGGCTGCGGTTGGATGAATTCCAATGGTGGCGTCGAATTGCGCCTTGGTCGCGCCGCACTTGAGCGCGATCGCGAGGCCCTGGATGATCTCACCCGCATCGGAGCCCATCATATGCGCACCGAGCACTCGCCCGCCTGCCCGCTCGACCACCAGCTTCATCAGCGTGCGTTCGTCGCGCCCGCTGAGCGTATGCTTGAGCGGCTTGAACGAAGATTTGTAAATATCGACCGCGCCGAAGCGCGCCCGCGCCTCGGTTTCGGTCAGCCCCACAGTCGCAATCGGCGGCTGGCTGAAGACTGCGGAGGGCACATTATCGAAATCGATCGCGCGGCGCCGCCCGCCAAACAACGAATCCGCCAATGCGTGACCCTCGGCGATCGCCACCGGCGTCAGATTCTTTCGATTCGTCAGGTCGCCGATCGCATAGATGCTAGGGACCGAGCTGCGCGAGTATTCATCGACTATCACTGCGCCGCCAACGTCCAGCTCGACGCCGGCCTCTTCGAGACCGAGGCCGCGCGAATTCGGATGCCGCCCGGTGGCGAACATCATCAGGTCGGCTTCGATCACGGTACCGTTGCTGAGCCGCGCCCGCAGCCCCTTGCCGCGCCGTTCGAGCACCCCGACGAGCACGCCGAGATGCAAATCAAATTTGCGCTTACGCAATTCTTCAGCCAAAGCTACGCGCAGGTCGTCGTCGAAACCGCGCAGTAACTGGCTGCCGCGATGAATCAAGCTGACCGCAGCGCCGAGGCCGTGAAAAATGCCGGCGAACTCGACCGCGATATAGCCGCCGCCGACGATCGCGACCCGGCGCGGCATTCGCTCAAGAAAAAAAGCTTCGTTTGAGGTGATCGCCAACTCGGCGCCCGGAAGTCCGGGCTTAGTCGGCCAACTGCCGGTCGCCGCCAGAATGTATTCGGCGGTGATGCGCCGGTCGCCGATCGCCACCGTATGCGGATCAACGATCTCTGCGCGATCGCGAATGATTTCGACGCCCGCGCCGGTCAGGAGTTTTTCGTAAACGCCGTTGAGCCTGGAAATCTCTGAGTTTTTGTTAGCGATCAGCTTCTGCCAGTCGAACGCCGGCCGCGACGCTTCCCAGCCGAAACCGACTGCATCCTCGAAGACCTCGCCAAACTCTGAGGCATAGACCAGCAGCTTTTTCGGGATACAGCCGACGTTTACACAGGTGCCGCCCAGATAACGCTCTTCGGCGACTGCAACCTTGGCCCCATGCCCGGCTGCGATCCGGCTCGCGCGAACGCCGCCGGAGCCCGCGCCGATGACGAAAAGATCGAGCTCGTACCGGCGCGTCATCGCGGCGCTTAATCCACCCTCGCCTGCTGCGCTACCGGCGCTTTCGCCGCGGCCAACTCCTCATCGATGATCGCGCTGAATTTGTCGAGCGGTTGTGCGCCGGTTATCTCGCGACCGTTGATAAAGAACGTCGGCGTGCCGGTTACCCCCAGCGACTGCCCTTGCGCCTGAGTGCTGCGGATCGCGGCGTCGGGCGTCCCTTTGTCGTAGCAGGCAGCGAACTGCGTGCTGTTAAGTCCGATTTTTGCCGCGGTCGCCTTCAAATCAACCGGCGCCAGTTTCGACTGATCGGCGAACAGTGCGTCGTGATACTGCCAAAATTTACCCTGCGCCGCGGCGCATTGCCCGGCACGCGCCGCATCCATCGCATGTTCGTGAAAGCCTAGCGGAAAATCGAGATAGACCAGCTTGATCTTGTCGCCGTATTTGGCCTGCAACTGTTTAATCGGAGTTTCCGCCGCACGGCAATATGGACATTGGAAATCCGAGAATTCGACCACGGTTACCGGGGCATCCTTACCTCCTGCCCACGGATGGCCGGCGCTGGCGATGTTCACGTGCGGCGCCTGCAACGCGATCTTGACCCCACTCTTGGCGCGCAGCTTGGCGATCAAAGCCTCACTGCTTTCCCGCGCGTTCTGATGCTCGAGCGCTAGAATGATCCGGCCTTTGATCTGATCGAACGATTGCCCTTTTACCTGCTGGTCAATCGCCGCGCGATGGTCGTCATAGAACTTGCGTGCATCGCTATCGCTCACCGGCGCCTTATTAGTTTCCTTCGCGAGATATTGATCCGGCGTGACACCGGCCTTTTTCGCCGCCTGTTCGAGTAGATAGTCGTCGATCAACTTGTCCATCGCCTGCTTGCGCAGATCATAAAGTTGCGACGGACTTACGCCCCGCAGTACCTGATCATCCACCTGCCGGCGAGTAATTCGATGATTCCCGACGGTCGCCAACACCGCGCCGTCGTCACTCTGTAAGACCGCGCCGCGGTCACTCTGATCGGCCGCGAAACCGGCGCGGACACCGCCGAGCAGCAGAATCGCGACAAGCGCCAAGCCCATCGCTCCCTTCGGCGAAATCCGCGCGCGGCCCGGCCAAGCCTCATAACACCCGGCGAAACGTGGGCCTCGGCGCCGAGTCGCGCGGGTGAGTATGCGAACTGCGTTCACAGTAAAAGGCATCATAACCTCTCAATAGCCCCCGCAAAGGGCGACGCCAGAATATCACCTATCTCGGACTTGTGGCGATGGCGGTCTATTCAGCCTGACCCGGCTCGGCGCCGTCGGCCGCGACGATTACGCGCCGAATCTTAGCATCGAGGCTTTTGACCTGGCTTGGGTAGCAGCAACTGTTCGAGCATCGCGGAATTTCGTAGAGCGCGCGATTCTCCATCGCAGCGATCTTTCGGCGAAAGGCGTCGATTTGCAGGGTATCGAGCATCATCGCCACTGCGCTATCTATCTCGCTGAACGATTTGATCACCACGCCCATGCGGTTTTGCAAAATCGAATCCGTGTTATAGCGGCCTTACCCGGTGGAGGTTACCCAGAGATGAGCTAGTGTTTGCCGGAAAAGGAAGGCAGGCATGAAACGAGCGTCAATTCGGCGACATCCTCTGCTTCCTAGGCCGAGCCGTCTTGGCCGGCTTCTTAGGGGGCAGGATCCCCACCTTCACCAGCGGTCTAAATTTCGGGATCCACTAAGTACAAACCTTGCTTTCGCCGGACGAGATGAAACGGACGCTCTCGATTTCATGACCGAGCGCGCCGCGCACTTCGATTTGCAGTTCTCGCGCTGTTCATTCGCATAATGCTCGAGACGCGGCGGTCATTCCATGTGGATTTCGAGACATTGCCGAACCCGCCGCCAGACTTGCGCTTCTTGTAGAATGTCGCGATGGCATCCAGGAACTTCGTGCATCTCGACTCCCATGACTGCGATATCCCGCCATCCCAGCGAGTCATCATAACGCTCGTCGTCCGCCGCTATTCCTTCGGCGGCACGAAACACCGTAATACGCCCTGGATAAAGCCGAGCGACGTACCGCCGTGCTACGAACCGATTGATACGGCGCGGTTGACGCAAGAACTGCGGAAGCAGCTTGCCGGGGCGGGTATACCATTGCAGAGGGGCGTGCCAGATTAATGCGCCCAGCGCTTCGCGGAACCTCCCAAACAAATGATTCTCAAAATACTTGAGGCGATTGGGTCCGGCCCACAGCATTCGTGCGTGCATCAGCGCCTTATGTGCGCGGCGCGCAAGCTTCTGACGGCGAGAATGCACCGCATCGAGTTGACGAATGCGCTCGGTTTGCCAGGTGTCAAGCATGCCCAGCATCCCGACGGTTTCGCCGGCTTCTACCAATTGTTGGGCTGCCTCAAACGCCACCAGACCGCCGAACGAGTAGCCGAGCAGATAAAACGGGCCATGTGGCTGGATCGAACGGATGTCTTCGACGTGCCGCGCTGCTATCTCTTCGAGACGCAGCGGCGGCGCAGCCTCGGAATGCAGCCATGTGGACTCAACCCCATAGACTGGCAATTCCTCCGGCAGGCTCCGAACCAGCATATCAAAGCCGATAACGCTGCCGTTGATGTCCGGAAAAAGATAAAGCGGCGGTTTCGAACCGGCGGGACGAATCGAAATCAGTGACGATTTTGTGGCAGCGGCAGCGCCATTGCGGATCCGTTGCGCCAATTTTTCAATGGTCGGGGCCTCGAAGATCGTCGCCGCACTTAGTTGCACCCGGTAAGTCTGGTTGATTCGCGCGAAAAGCCGCACCAGACTAAGCGACTGCCCGCCCATCTGAAAGAAGTCAGTTTGCGAATCGAGCGGCTCATCGCCGGGCATTTCCTCCCGACACCATCGCTCGAGCGTGCTCTCAATTTCGTCGGGCGTCGCCCCGATCCCCTCGACCGCCTCCGAGCGCTGGAGCTCCTCCGGTGGTGGCAACGCATTCCGATCAATCTTACCGTTGGGCGTGGTGGGCAGACTGGGGATAAAAACAAAGGCGGCAGGAACCATGTACTCGGGCAATTTACGACTGGCGGCGACGCGCAATTCTTCCGGTGTGATTCCGCAGCCCGCTTTCGCCACCACATAGGCCGCGAGTCGCGCGACGCTGCCCTGCGCGTACGCAACTACAGCTGATTGCAGGACCGCCGGATGCTCCCGCACGACGGCTTCAACCTCGCCTGGCTCGACCCGATAGCCACGAATTTTGATCTGATCGTCAGCGCGTCCCCGAAACTCCAGCGCTCCATCTGCGCGCCAGCATCCGCGATCGCCGGTCTTGTACAGCCGTACCGGCGCGTCCGCGCCGAACGTGGACGTGACAAAGCGCTGCGCAGTGAGTTCGGGCCGCCGCCAATAGCCTCGCGCGACTCCAGCGCCGCTAATATAAATCTCGCCAACTTCGTCACCGGAACATTCGCGACCGTCCTCGGCGATAACACGGACCTGCGTGTTCACGATTGGCCATCCGATCGTAATCGCCTCGCCCGGCCGGATCCGAGCGCTGGTTGACCAGATCGTGGTTTCAGTGGGCCCGTACATGTTGTGAAGATCGCCCGCGATGTTACGTGAGAGGTAATCCGCCAATGCGGGCGGCAGCACTTCACCACCCAGCAGTAGTTTGCGCAGCCCTTTCAGCCCCTCCATCACCAGTGGCCGCTGCACTAACAATTCGGCCATCGTCGGTGTGCATTGAAAATGTGTTACGCCATAACGCTTCAGCTGCGCGCCGATTCCGTATTCGCCGGTCGCGGAGAATTTTTCCTCGTCGCTCTGGATCACCACGGTGTAGCCGCGCGCCAGTGTCCAGAGCAGCTCTAAAACCGAAATGTCGAACGAGATGCTGGTGACGGCGAGCCAGACGCCCGGCTCGGTGCCTAGGAGTTCATCCATACCGGCGAAGAAATTGACGACATTGCGATGCTCGATCATTACGCCCTTGGGCGTTCCGGTCGACCCGGAGGTGTACATCAGATATGCCAGATTGGCCGGTCCCGGCTGGGCGGTTTTCACAGAGCCATCTTCGTCACGTACGTCTCCCGGCTGGTCGATCACCAACGTCCGGACTGGGCTCTCCGAAAGCCGTGACGGCGAAAACCGCGACGCCATGGCGGATCGCGTAATAACCAGCCCAGTGGAGCTGTCGGTGATCATGAAGGCCAGCCGCTCGGCCGGAAATCCGGGATCCAAGGGCAGATAGGCGCCACCCGCCTGCAACACCGCGAGCATCGCGATCAGCATCTCAGAAGACCGCTCCAGACAAATAGCCACGACGCTCTCCGCACCCACCCCTTGTCGGAGCAGTCGCGCTGATAGCTGTTTGACCTCTTCGATTAACTGCCGGTAAGTCAACTCGCGACCGCGGAAAATCGCCGCCGTCCGCTCCGGTGTGCGACGAGCCTGACGCTCGATAACTTCGTAAATCAGGCCGCTCGGCCGGATTTCCATGGACCTACCGGTCGTGGTCGAGATGAACGAGGTGCCGCAAGCCGAGGGCGTGTACGGCCAGTTTGAGCTTTCTTAACATGGAACAAGCGTTTCTTGGTAAAGATGACAACTTACTACCAATGTTAACGCGATTTCAATGTTCTCTCCAGAAACAGGCTCATCAACGCTCAGGCGGTGGCCGGCTCGTGAAGTATGCGCTGGACTTGCAATCGAGCAATCTTGGAGATGGACGTAGCAGAAACGCGCGGATAGATTTTGCTGGATTCCTCATAGTGACGCCGCCGGAGACGCTCTCTGGGTGCATGCGTAATCGCAAATCGCGCCCACACGCGCGGATTTCGAGCGATTCTCCTAAATGCGCGAAGGCTGACGGACTAAATGGTGGATGAGCCAGTCCGCGGCTCGACCCAAACGCGGTTCAATCACGCTGATGCGGTTTCGGGCCGATTGAAGATGCCTCTGAGGGTAAACCTCGGCAGACTCAGAAGGTAGACCTCCGTCGCGCGCGCACCGCGTCGTAGATTGCACGTTCGTCGAAAGCGCCAAGAGAATGCGCACTCCGACGGAAACGCCTGAAAAGAAAGCGCGCGAGTGCACGCTGCGGGTGTTCGCGTGCGTCGTTGATTCCGCGCCAATCATCGAGGCGGAGCGTAAGCGCGCTGGCGCGGTTCGGCCGGCGCAGAACCGCGGCCGGCGCCCGCTCGAACTGATGACCATGGGTCCACGAGCATGATGCGCCCTTCCCCGGTGCGGTGGACCAGCTCCGAGGCTCGCACCCGTAGGCCGAGCAAGCGCGCGGCGAGAGTCGGGTCGCGATCGTGATCACCCGGCAGCAGCTCAACGCGTGAACCCCGCCGCGACCAGGCGCGCAACTCCTCAATCACCGCCTGCTGATTGGCGCTCCAGCACCATTGCGCGCCAGCGTTTCCGTCCTCGATGACGTCGCCGACCAAAAACAGATTCTCCGCCTCGTGACTACGGAGAAAATCGAGCAGCGCCGCGGCTCGCGATTGACGCGCGCCCAGATGCAGGTCTGAGATCCAGATTGAGCGGTAAGACTTGATGCCACCAAGGCGGGGTTTCTCCGAGCTGTCGCCGGCGCCGATCACGCGTTCGCGCTTCGAGCCGGGCAAGTCATCACCTGCACATCCGCCGCACCGCAAAATCTGCTGCCACCATCTGCAGAGGATTTTCCGCTTTCATGCGCACGAACGTAAGGCGCTACTTTTAATTTCTGACTATCGGCGGGTTAACTTCTGACTATTAGCTACCATAGGCGCAGATCACACACATAGGCGCAGATCACACACATAGGCGCAGATCACAAAAGTAAATTTCGTACTGGTCAGAGTTGAGTCGCCTGCGAAAGGTTTGAATACGTCACATGCTCTTCATATTTCCTTAACAGCAATTGGTTGGTTCGTGCATTAAATCGGCGGATTCTAAGCAGCGTCATGCTACATCAAGCAAAACTTTCAGGTGAGGTCTATGCGATTCGAGAAGAAGATAGTAACGAAGTTAATCCGGCTGGTGCTCAGCGGTTTTTTTCTCGCGATCGTGGGTGCTCATCTCATGGACGGCGTAGCCTACAGCGACGACGCCGTCACTCTGCAGGGCACCGGGGCGACTTTTCCCGCTCCCCTCTACGAGCGCTGGTTTGCCGAATACAACAAGCTGCATCCGAACGTGCAGATCAATTACCAGGCGCTGGGCAGCGGCGCCGGAATCAAGCAATTTCAACAGAACCTCGTCGATTTCGGCGCGAGCGATGCCGCTATGACCGATGCGCAGATGGCTGCGGTCAAGAACGGCGCCGTGCTGCTGCCCATGACGGCAGGCAGCATCGTGCTGGCCTACAACCTCCCCGAGGCGCCATCGGAAGTGAGACTAACGCGCGAAGCCTACGCCGAGATTTTTCTCGGTAAGATTACTCAGTGGAACGATCCGGCGATCGCCCAGGCCAATCCCGGGGCAAAGCTGCCTGACACAAAAATTACCGTAGTGAGCCGTTCGGACGGCAGTGGCACAACCTTCGCCTTCACCACCCATCTGAGCGCTATCAGCGAGGCGTGGAAAAGCGGGCCCGGCGTCGGCACGTCTGTAAACTTTCCGGTAGGTGTCGCAGGTAAGGGCAACACCGGTGTGGCCGCCTTGATCAAGCAGACTCCCGGTGCAATCGGCTACGTCGAATATGGTTATGCGAAGCAAACGTCCATGCCGATGGCGCTGCTCGAAAACAAGGCCGGTAAGTTCATTAAACCCGATTTACAGGCCGGCCAGCGTGCGCTTGCGAGTATGACGCTGCCGGGCAACCGGCGCGCGTGGATTCCCGATCCGGCGGGCGAGAGCTCGTACCCGATCGTCACTTACACCTGGATGCTTTGCTACAAAAAGTACGGCGACCCGAAAACTGCGGCGGTCGTGAAATCGCTGGTCGAATTCGGCCTCGGCCAAGGCCAGAGTTTCAGTGAGGAATTAGGCTACATTCCCCTGCCGGCAACCGTGATCGAGGCCGACAAAAAAGCGCTCCCAGAGATTTCATGAGCGATGGCTCCTCCGCGCTGAGCACCGCGGCCACCCCGCCGGAACGCGAGGTTTCGCGGCCCCCGTCCCGAGGCGAGGTGGCGTGGGACCGAGCCTTCCGGCAATTCACCTTCGCTATCGCCGCGTTTACGGTGCTCCTGACTGTGTATGTGGTCATCAGTATCGCGCGCGTCGCGATGCCGGCGATCCACGATTATGGCTGGAGCTTTCTGACGGGCACGACCTGGGACTCGAATCGCGGGACGTTTGGCGTGCTGCCGGCCATCGCCGGGACGCTTTACAGCTCGATTCTGGGAGTGGCGGGCGGAACAGTTTTTGGCCTGGCGATAGCGATTTTTCTCAGCGAGCGTTTTCTTTCTGTCGCGCTCGAACAGGTCCTCAAGTTTATGGGTCTTGAGGAAGTACGTTTCTTGGCCACCCTGCCGGATCGGGTTGAAAATTTTCTCCGCATCACGATCGAATTGCTGGCGGCAATTCCGAGCGTCGTTTATGGCTTATGGGGCATCTTCGTAGTTATCCCGATGATCCGCCCGATGGCGAATTGGCTGAACGGCCATCTGGGTTGGATTCCTTTTTTCAGTACTAATCTGAGCGGTCCGGGGCTGTTTCCGGCGGCGATCGTGCTGGCGATCATGGTGCTGCCGACGATTTCCGCAATCTCGCGCGACGCGCTGGTGGCCGTGCCGCCGAAGATTCGCGAGGCCGCCTTCGGGATCGGCGCGACGCGCTGGGAAGCGATCCTCGCGATCTTTCTGCCGACTGCCGCCACCGGCATCTTCGGCGGGATCATCCTCGGCTTCGGACGCGCGCTCGGCGAGACCATGGCGCTGGCGATGCTCGCGGGCAACGCGAACGTCCTTAGCTGGTCGATGTTTTCGCCGGCCAATACGCTGGCGGCGCTGCTGGCGAATCATTTTCCCGAAGCCGGCACGGCCGAAGTCGGCGCCTTGATGTATGCGGCGCTGGTCCTGCTTGGCATCACACTGATCGTGAATATTATCGGCACGCTGATCCTGCAGCGCGCCAACGCTGCATTGATGGGGCTGCGCTGATGACGCCGGCGGCAGGTAAACCCCCGGAAGTCGATCTGAATGCCCTTGAACGCTCGTTGCGCCAACCGCGACAGTTGTTCAGCGTCGTGATGAGCTTCCTGACCGGCGCAGCGACAATCGCCGCATTGTTCCCACTGTTTTCGGTTTTGTATCTGTTGATCATTCGCGGTAGCGCCAGCCTGGGTTGGGCCGCAATAACCGAATTACCTCCGGCCGCGATGACCGTCGGTGGCGGTTTCGGCAACGCGATCGTCGGCACGGTCGTGATTGTGCTGATCGCAACTATGATCAGTGTTCCGATCGGTATTCTCGCAGCGATCTACACGTCGGAATTCGGACCCGAGACAAGGACCACTCAGGCGGTACGTTTCGCCGCCAAGGTTCTGACCGGGCTACCTTCGATCCTGGCCGGAGTATTCGCTTTCGCCACGGTGGTGCTCGTGACGGGTGGTTTCTCGGCGCCGGCCGGCGGCGTCGCCCTGGCGTTGCTGATGATCCCGACGGTATTGCTCACGGCCGAGGATGCGATCCAGCGGGTTCCCCGTCGGATGCGCGAAGCCGCGATCGGGATGGGCGCGACGCAAACCCAAACCGTCACGCGCGTGGTATTACCGACCGCAGTGCCGGGAATATTAACGGGCGTGATGCTTGCAATCGCGCGCGCGGCAGGCGAGACCGCGCCGTTGCTCTTCACCGCGCTTTTTAGTGAGTTTTGGATTAGCCGAACGACTCCCCATATGTGGCCGAAGGGCGTGAGCGATTTAATGAAACCCATCGCATCATTGGCGGTACTCATCTACAACTTCTCCGGTTCACCCTTTGACAACCAGATCGCGCTAGCGTGGTCGGCGGCGTTAGTGCTAGTAATGATGGTCCTCGCGGTCAACTTGGCCGGACAAAGTCTGGCCAAGCGCTACAACAAATAACCGACAGCAAGTACGGTGACTCGATGGCTGCCTTACCGGCAATGGCGAATGGTGCGGACACTAGCACCTTGATCGATTGCAATATCTCGGAGCTGCATTACGGCAAGTTCAAAGCGCTGCGCGACGTCGCGCTGCAAATCAGACGTGGAACGATAACGGCTTTTATCGGGCCCTCGGGATGCGGCAAAAGCACTGCTCTGCGCTGCCTCAATCGGATGAATGATCTGGTGCGCGGCTTCCGCTTCAAGGGACATATCTTTTTTCGCGGGCAGGATATTTATGGAGGCCGGATCGACCCGGTCGCCGTGCGGCGGCATATCGGGATGGTCTTCCAGCAGCCGAATCCGTTTGCGATGACGATCTATCGCAACGTCGCATTCGGACTGCGGCTCAACCGCTACCGCGGCAGCTTTGATGATCGGGTCGAGCGCGCGCTGCGCGGCGCGGCGTTGTGGGAAGAGGTCAAGGACAAGCTGCATACTAGTGCGCTCGCGCTCTCGGGCGGGCAACAGCAGCGGCTCTGCATCGCACGCGCGATCGCAACCGAACCTGCGGTGCTGCTGATGGACGAGCCGTGCTCGGCGCTGGATCCGATCGCGACCCATCGGATCGAGGAGCTGATGCAGGAACTCAAGCAAAAGTACACGATCGCGATCGTCACGCATAATTTGCAGCAGGCCAAACGCGTCGCCGATAGGACCGCGTTTCTCTACGTCGATACGTCAGGCGGCGGGCGCACCGGCTATATGGTCGAATACGGCGAGACCGCGCAGATTTTCGAGAGCCCGGCGGCGCCCGAAACTCAGGCCTACATTCGCGGTGAATTCAGCTGAGCCTTCGATTCAACGCGCTTTCATTGAGGAGCCAGAGATGTCACAACTCGATGAGTTCAACCAGGGCGTCATCAAGGAATTCCGCGCCAATCAAGGCAAGGTCGGCGGTCAGATGGCCGGGATGCCGGTGCTGCTCCTCACGACCATTGGCGCCAAGAGCGGCCGCTCGCTGACGCGGCCCCTGTGCTACACGCGCGATGGCGATCGCATCGTGGTGATCGCCTCTTTTGCGGGCGCGCCGCATAGTCCGCCGTGGTATCACAATCTGGTCGCGAATCCGGTTGCAACGGTCGAACTCGGCGCTGACAGCTACAAGGTCCGCGCGACGGTCGCGCCTGCAAGCGAGCGCCAGCGGCTCTATGATCAGCAGGCGCAGCAGATGCCGATTTTCGCCGACTATCAGAAAAAGACCGCGCGCCAGATTCCGGTAGTGCTCCTCACCCGCGTCGACTGAGGCTTGCTCGCGCCGTGGGTGACGCTGCCGGCTTCCTCGCGCTCTTGCCGATTATGACCCCGTCGCCTGCGGCATCGTACAATCGGCACAGTCCGGCTGAATCGGTGCGAGAGTGGCGGAATGGCAGACGCGCTGGACTTAGGATCCAGTGCCGCAAGGCGTAGGGGTTCAAGTCCCCTCTCTCGCATTCCAATAAAATCAGGGACTTACGAGGCTCAGTGAGGCGATTCGTTGAAGCCGTATGTCGAAATTGTGGCTGAAGTGTGGCTGTTCTCATATTCTCAGGCATAGGAGTTCCCTCAAGAACCATTGGTTCGATCTGGCCTTTAATTCCTCAGCCGCTACTTTGCCCCTATCGAGCGCTTTCTTTAGCACTTCGCGGGCAGACCTTACCCGAAGCTCCAACTCTCCTGGTTTCATAGCGACGTTCCCGATCTGGCCTTTCTCCGAGAAGTCCGCGAGGGTTCGCATGTCCTCTAAAAAGGCATTTGCGAAAGCATATGACTCGACGACAGGTGCAGCAGCCGCACCTAAAAGCCCGATTTTGGATCTCGACGCTTCGAAAATTCCGAAGTAGGAACGCTCGACGCGCAAGTACGGTACGTCGGGGTGCGCACCAGCCTCTAGCAACGTAGTAAGCCCTTCCAAAGAGGTTAGATAACCCCGCATCTCAACAAGGATAACCAAGGACTCGATTTCGGCTTTGAGCGCATCGGCGAGGCCCGACCCTTCTCGAAAAGACGTATAGATCTGTCCGACACCGCCAAGTATCGCTCCGACAATCAACGCGAAGAGCGCTATGATTCCGTGTCCCATCGGGACCTCCCCACAACTATCGGCATTGACCTTTTGCCGGTATCAACTCGATTTAGCGCTGAGAGCTTCTCGGCCGCTTCGCGCATCATGCCCTCGTCCACGATCGCATAGCGGCGATAGACCGTCTCGGTCTTGTGGCCGGTGATCTTCATCGCGGCTGAGCGCGACACGCCGGCGCGTTCTAGGTGGCGAACCGCTGTTCGGCGGAAGTCATGCACAAGCCGCCCAGGAACTCCGGCATCCTTGCAAGCCTTCGTCCACGCATAGCGGAAGTTCTTGATGGGCGTGCCGTCAGGGTGAACGAATATCCACGGTATGATTTGCCCGGTTGCTCGTTCGAGGTCGCGAACGCGCTCGCGCTGCCCTTCCAACAAAGCGCTTAGCTCGGGCGTGAGCGGGAACATCCGTCCTTCGGCGGTCTTGCCTTCGCCTGGATCGAGCCGGAGCCAGCCGGCGTCGAGATCGACGTGGCGCCATTGCCGGCTGAGCAGCTCGCTCTTCGTCCGCCAGCCGGTGATGTATGCGGCCATCGCGACCGGCTTGAGATACTCCGGGAGCTGTTCGATAATCGCGCGATACTGATCGGCTTCGAAAAACCCCTTCCGGGCATTCTCGACGTGTAGCATCTCCAATTCGGGCCGAACGCCACCTTGCCGGCGCGTGTGGCGAGCTGAAACGCGCGACGCGGCATGGCCAGCTCATAATTGATCGTCGCGTTCGCAGTGCTCCGGCCATGGCGCTTCTGCCCTTGGCGATAAGCCTGAAACGCGGCCATCCGATCGGAGGTAAGCTCCGTGGCGCGGCACTCGGCCCCGAAAAATTCCTTGAGGTGAGGGATCGCGAATTCAATCCGGTCGATACTGTGTCGGTCATTGGCGCGGTAATTGTTCAGTAGCATTTCGGTGAGGTCGGCGAGCGTAGTCTTTTCGACTTGATTACCGATTGGCCGGCCGGACTGTTGCCCCTCGGCGATACGCTTCTTGAGAAGTTTGATCGCATCAGCCCGATTGGTTGCTTCGGTCGATTCCCGATAGCGCTTGCCGCGGAGATAGAATTGGATCCACCACACGTCGCCGCGCTGATAGGTTCCGCCTAAGCCTCGCGTCCGTTTCATCGCTTTCCCTATCCGCTTGCCGGGCTTTTCAGGTAGGCTTCGAGCGCGTCACTCACAAGGTCCTGCAACGTGCGTCGGTCTTTGACTGCCCGAATTTTGGCCTTTTCGATCAGGCTATTAGGCAAGCGTACCGTCAATTTGAACATCGGCTGTCCCCCCCGCGGTTTGGTTCTCATGCGATTCGAGAATAGCCGTAATGCTGGCTTGCCGTCAAGCTGTATCTTATACCTTCTGCCGTTCCAACCATCGGCGGAGGCCTTTTTCCGAGCACAGCAGTCGCGTCCCGATAGTCCGGCGTGAGCCAATTTTGGAAATGTTACGGCTCTTGACTAACATCACCGTGGTGAGCTATCTTTTTATGCATGATGACCTTCCAAGAATTTATGGCGACCTTCCTCGATGAAGCGGCTTGCCGGACATATTTGACGATGCGTCGCTGGCCGGACGGCCCGCGCTGCCCGCGCTGCGACAATACCAAAGTTTACGAATGCGGACCGACACGGCCCTTCCATTGGCAGTGTATGAAGTGCGGACCGGCCAAGCGAACGCCCTATCGGTTCTCGGTTACGGTCGGAACTGTTTTCGAGAACACTAACGTCCCGCTCGTAACCTGGTTCAAGGTTCTCTACACCATATTGCAGAGCAAAAAGGGCGTTTCGTCCCGTCAGCTTCGCCGGACGTTTTTCGGTGAGCGTTCCTCTCTGTATACCGCTTGGTATGTCGGCCACCGGCTCCGCGCTGGCATGAAGGACGAAGATTTCAAAAAGCTTATGGGTATCGTCGAGGTCGATGAGACTTTCATCGGCGGCAAGGATAAGAACCGCCATTGGGACAAGAAATCGCACGTCACTGGCGGGATCGGCTCCGGCAAGGTGGGCGTCATCGGAGCCATCAGCCGGAAGGGTAACGTGGTTTGCCAGATCATCGAGAACACAGACGCCAAAACCCTCAACCGTTTCGTCCACAAGACCGTCAGCGACCGCGTAAGCCTCGTAGCGACCGAAGACATCGCGGCTATGACTATCTGCAAGCGGCGGGTGGATTGCCGCACGAAAGCCGTCAAGCATTCCGAGAATGAGTACGTTCGCGGCGAAGTCCATACCAACAACATCGAAAGCTTCTGGGCGTTGTTCAAGCGCGGCGTCATCGGCACTTACCACAACGTCAGCAAGAAGTATCTGCCGCTGTACCTGAATGAGTTTCAGTTCCGGCACAACAACCGGAAGAATCCCGACATTTTCGGCGAAGCTATAGCAGGATGCTGAAGCGTCCGAACTGGCGGATGCTTCTGCATCACGCGGCCAGAAAGCAGGTTCAACTGAACCTAAAATTTCCGAGGGCAAGACGCCATGTCTAAGACGAAGCATGCGCAGAAAATCATTTTCTTCTATTGCTACACCTGTAAGGACTACGAATTGAAAACAAGTCCGCACTACCGGAGCCAGAAAGCGCGCTTCGCGCGACGGCGTAAGGCCGAAAAGGCCAAAGCAGAAGCGGCGAAGTGAAATCGCAATATCTGCCGATCCTGATCACAACAGCCCTGCTCCTAAGCGCTGCAAGCAGAAGCAACAAAGAACCTCAGAACCAAACCAGCGCCCATCACTACAGCGCTAGCCGCAAGCCCGAACCAGGCCCATCTCCGCTTACGGTCATCATTCCAACCAGCCCCAGTACAGATAATTCAGCCCAGCACCCCCGTAGAAAAGCCCCAAACCAAACAGAAATGGTATCAACGGCCCACGGTCACTGACTGGGGTATACTGGGAATTACCTTTCTCTACACGGCCATTGCTCTTGGCTTGCTCAATGCGACTCGAAACAGCCTCGCGGAAACTCGTAAAACGGCGGACGCTGCGGCCAGAAGCGCCAAGGCCGCAGAAAGCAGCGCCGAAGCGGCACGATTGGCGCTTCACAGCGACCGGCCCTATTTGCTGGTCCCGGAATAACCGAGCTCCGGTTCAAACATCCGCTCTATGACATTGAGGAACCTACTTCGAGCGTCAGATTTAGCTTCAGCAACGTGGGCCGGAGTCCAGCCAATTTGATCGCTCTTTATGCCACTTCGTGGAAATACGATTGCTTGCTGTCGGGCGAGGAACCTCGATGGGCGAATCTCAACAGTGGCGGACCGAGAGAAATTAAGGTTCCTATCGTCGCTATAGGTGAGACCACCGAACCAATCCCGATCACGATCAATTGGACCGAAAACGATATGAATCTTGTGTACGGCGGAGCAAAACGGGTCGCCATCTATGGCGCAGTTTTCTATCGCGGATATAGTCCAATGAACCTTACTATGCTCGATTTTTCTGGTAGTTTTCTCCGCTCACACTGGGACTCCCCTTTCAACCCGTGAATCATTGTCATCGGGAACGAATCCCGTTGGCGGGGAATGACGATGGCGAGAACCCACCAAGCGGCATCCGCGGCCTTATTACCCTTGCGTCCCGATGACCCAACCTCTTCAATCCACCCATTGCCTTGCCGCGACGGCGACCGTCAGGGTCGCTGAAGCGCAACATCCATCATCCATGGTTTGCCCGAAGGCGGTTCATCAACCCGATCCAATGCATCGGCGACATCGCGAGTGTGCAATTTCAGCTCAACGCGTAGGAGCTCGCTCGGAACGCCGGAGTAGTAAAGCATCCCGTACTGGTCAGCGCAGAGATCGATCCGTTCAGCCTTTGCTTCGGCGACGATTTTGGAGTCCCAATCAATCGCCGAAAGCTGATCGGCCGCCGACCGCACGTCAGCACCTGGCTTAATCGGTGGCGGGCTAGCTTCGAAGAGGTCGTCCAAGGTCTCGCCGCCGGCCTTTTGCATCTTCGCGATTCGTGATGTGACTTGCTCGAAGTTCGCAGGCTCGACCTTCGGTGCGGTGAAGCGCTTGCGCAACATGTCGCAAGCCTGGATCTCCACTCCACCGGCGGTCGCGAGACGTTTCGCGATCACGTCTTCCTTGAGTAGCGCGCTACTCAGTCCACCGACAGGTGCTCGCGGCCGACCTAAGCTTTTCGACAAGAGCTCCGCCAGTTCGGTGAAACTCAAGAATCCTTCGCTCTTCTTCGGTGTACAATCTACAATCCGACGATTGACTATTACTTTCGATTAGCTAATCGAGTAGTCGCCATTGATTTGCGACACGTAAATAATCAACTACCCGCTCCCGTGGGCGCGTAATTGACAGACTATTTCTATCGAGGGCGTTCCACCGCCGGCGAAACTCCAGGCATCACCATCGTTCAAGCGTATTCGAGAAATCCTTCGCTGGCCATCCATTGCTCAATTTCGCGCGCGGACATCGGGTGCAATTGAGAAGCCTCTTCGGCCACCTCGCGTCGGCGACGCTGCTCGTCGTCTACTTTCGCTGTAGCCATCCGTCCTGTGCCGTCGAATTTCGTCCTTGACGGCCGGGGCCTGAGCCTCAGCTTCGCTCAAGGCATCGTTCGCTCGCCTGAAAGCGGCGCGCACAGTTTCGATTGTGCCGCTCCGAAGTTTCTCGATTGTAAAGAATCGGCCGAATTTGCGCAGCGAGCCCACTCGCTTCGCGTGCTAGTGCATGAACCCGCATGTCGAATTCTTGCGTCAGTTGATCAACTTCTTGAAAGTGTCGCCGTCTGAGATTGTCAGATTCCCACATAGAATCGTTGAGTAGTAACATAGTCCCTCCTACCTAATTATTGTGTTGTTATCCGATCCGGCCGCTTTACGTTGCCCACGTCGCGTCATCTGATCGTGAACTGCGCTCGCCAGCGTGCTGAACCCGCTCTGCAGCTCGCCTATCTCAGCCCCAAAGGTTACGTCCAGATCAGCCACTTTGCGTTAAACCTCGCACGGGTAAAATTTTCATCGGAATGTCCCAGTTTACGGTAGTTGACACGATAGGTTGATTCCTGTGAGCGGATTGAGCCAACGGCGCGCCTGCAGGCTGGTGGGCATCGGCCATTCGACGCTGCGCTATCTGCGGCGCCTCGGCGAGCAGCTGCTTGAGCCGGCGGGGCTCATCCTCCAGCGCCTTCAGCCGCCGCGCCTCTGAGACCTCGAGGCCACCGTCCTTGGCCTTCCATTTGTAGAAGGTCGCGTCCGAGAGCCCGTGCCCGCCGACATACTCTGGCGTCTTCGCGCCCGCTGCCTGTTCCCGCAGTATTCCGATGATTTGTTCTTCGTTGAACCGACTCGTCCGCATCCGTCCGGCTCCTCTCGGTGACGGACTCTAACTCATTTTCGTGCCGCTTTTCGCGGGACAGGCCACGCCATCGACCCCAGGCAGATCCGCGAACTCGCTTCCGGCCGTTACATCCAGAGCGGCGACAACTTATTGTTGCGCGGACCGCCGGGGGGCGGGAAGCGTCATCTAGCGGTCGCGCTTGGTCAAGGCCTGCGAGCAGGGCGTGCGCACGTTGTTCGTCACCGCCACCGCGCTGATTACCACGCTCGGCAAGGCGTTGGCCGAAGGCAACTCGACGAGCGGCTGAACTCCTGACCCACCCGCAGCTGCTGATCTGCGACGAGATCGGCTTATCTGCCGATTGATCGCCAAGACGCTAATCTCTTCTTCCAGTTGGTCTCGCGCCGCTAGGAGCGCGGTTCGCTCATCATCACCAGCAATCAGAGTCTCGGTGCCTGGGGCGAGGTCTTCGGCGACACCGTGATCGCCAGCGCCATTCTCGACCGGCTGCGGCGCCATTCGATGGCGATCAACCTCAAAGGCCAGAGCTTCAGACTCAAGGAGAAGCTCAAGGCCGCTCTGCTCAAGTTCAAACTCGAGCCGCCGCAGGCCTCATGAAACCATGACGGCTTATCACACGGAGTGGCGAGGGGCATGCTCCCCTTCGCGCACCCCCAACCGGACACCGCTAACCGAGAGGGGGAGTTTCAAACGATCCAAAGGGAGGAATTTCGGACGATCGTTGACACGCGCATATCAACTCTCGAGGATTGTCGCGAGATTCCTCAGATTTGCGCGCGCCCCGATCGCGATGAGCAGGTCGCCCGAGGCTAGAATAGTCTGCGGAGTCGGGATCAGGGTTATAGGTTCGCTGTCGCGTTTCAGTGCCACCACGCGGACGCGGTCGTTTTCACGCTCAACTTCCGCGATGCTTTTGCCGCTCAGATGGCTCCCCGCCGGAACCGTTACCTCTTCGATACTGATCTCTTCGTCGCCGCGGCCGGGGAGAATAAGCCCAAGGAAATCCACGACCGACGGGCGCGCGATCGCATTGGCGATGCGCAAGGCGCTCCATTGATAAGACGAAATTGCGCGATCGACGCCGGCGAGATTAAGATGCTTCAGGCCGATTTCAGATTCAGCCCGAGCGTGGATCCGAATCCGCGGTTTTCTGCTACGCGCGGACAGACTGATGTAGACGTTGTCAGGATCGGAAGCGGTCGCGACGACAATATCTGCGGCGCTCTCGATCCCAGCCTGGCCGAGGATCTTTTCATCGAGAGCCGAGCCGATGATATACAGCTCGTTCGCGCGGACAAGGTCAGCCTCTTTAGTCGGGTCGCATTCGATAACGACCGGAATCATACCATTGCGGTGGAGTTCTTCTGCGACGATGCGTCCGAACCGCCCGTATCCGCAAAGGATGACATGATTCTCGAGCTTATGAATCTTATGGTTCATCGCGCTCCTGCCGAGTAACTCACGGAGCTGACCGCCGACGACCGTCTCTGTAATGGCGCTGAGAAGATAGAAGGCGGTACCTACCCCCGTCATTATCAATCCCATCGTAAAAAAGCGTCCCGCGTTATCGAGCGGCTTTACCTCGTTGTAGCCCACGGTAGTGATGGTGATGACCGTCATATAGAGCGCGTCGAGGGGGGACATCTTCTCGATCACGATGTAGCCGACAGTGCCAGCGATGATGAGAACGGTCACCAGCGCGACGGCGAAATAAATTCTACGCGTGGCTGGGTTCACCACAATGACGCAGAGTTGCGCTCCGGCACCAGCTGACAATAGCGCTGCCGCGGTTGCGATGGCGCTTCAAGTTCGACTCGAACGAGTAAGCTCAATCGTTATCGTGTGCGCGCCAGCGAATAATCACCTGGAAATAGTGGCAAAGCGCAAGACTAAATCGCTAGACGCAGGTGTGGCGCTGTTTCTCACCTTTTCGCTCGGTCAGGGGCGCTCTTATATCCCGCGTGAAGCTGGAACCTCAGCTGCCTTATCACTAAGCTCCCCACCCCATGCCGGCATATCTCTGCTCAGCGCGACCGCTGCCCCGCCCTTTTTTGATCGCTTTGACGATAGTGGCGTCGGGTATCTTGCTCATGATGGCGCAGTCGGTGAAATCCCGCGGTTTCGGCGACAAGGTTGCGCCGTCGGCGCCGTCGCCTTGTCCGGAGTCCCCGTGACGCCTCGGCCGTGTACTCGGCCGAAACGACCGCCGCTTGCCCCTGCCGCCTTTTTCCATGAGCCACTCCTAGCGCACTTTCATGCTTCTCGGGGTGTTCACGCAACCGGGGCAAGTCCAAATACCCAGTACAGGCCTTTAGAGTGACGACGACGCGTTCTCGATGGTGGGTCGGTTTTAGAGGCGGTCCAGCAAAAATTGTCGCCGACCTCTGCACTGAGCAAGCGCCACTGCGGAGATCCAGAGACGCCGCGAATGCGGAGGGAGGAAACAAAACCCGCACTATCGTCAAAACGACTCATGGGTTTTCCCGTTCTAGCGGACTAACGATTTGCCCGCGTCTTTGCCGAGTTGAGAACCACCCGCATTCGAAGCTGTCGGGGAGCAATAAGCGTGCTGGCACAAACGACGTCCCTTGGATGGGGGCATTAATCGGCGGAAGGGCCGACGTTTCATTGTCGCCGACTGCCTGGTCACGATCGGCACTAAATTTCGCCGACCTATAGTGCTGGCGCCGTTGGATACAATTCGCTGTATCCATTTGCGTCAGCCAAATACTAATCGAGTTCGATGCGCGGAGTGCGTAACGTAAAAGACTGGATTGGAGACTGGCACGCCCGATGCTGTCCAATTATCGCCAGGGAAACTCTCACCACGCTGAGTGGACCCCAGATCTGACGCGGCTCGCGAGAGCCAAGGAGGTAAAGAAGATGGATTTCGGGGTACTGCATTTCTTCGAACATCCCGCCGGCGGCAAAACCGAGCATCGCATCTTTAAAGAACAGCTCGAGACGTTGCGCGCAGCCGAAGAGATGGGTTTCGATTACATCTGGGCGCCAGAGCACCACTTCACCGAATACGGCTTTTGCGCCTCACCCATGCTGACGCTTGCCGCGATGGCTTCGGTGACCAAGCGCGTCCGTCTCGGCAGCGGAGTGGTTGTGCTACCATTCAACAATCCTGTCCGGATCGCCGAGGAAGGCGCGATGGTCGATCTGATGAGTAATGGGCGGCTTGATCTCGGCGTTGGCCGCGGGTTTCAGCCGGTCGAATTTCGCGGTTTTGGCATCGATCAGGGCCGATCACACGAAATGTTCGGGGAGGCGCTGGAGATCATCGAACGCGCTTGGACTGGCGAAACGGTAAGCTTCACGGGCAAACACTTTAACGTTGACGAGCATGCGGTACGGCCCCGGCCACTTCAGCAACCTCATCCGCCGATCTGGCTGGCCGCGGTGAACGCGCCGAGCTTCGAGATGGCCGGGATGCGCGGATACAATCTGCTTTGCACGCTGGTTCCCGGATTCCATAACCCGCTCACTGCGGAATATCTGCAAACTTATCGCCGGGCCTTACGCGCTGGCGGACACGATGTAGCGAAAAAGCAGATTGGCGCCCTGTGCATGGTCTATTGCGGTAATACCACCGAACAGGCGCGGCAGGATTTTGGCGGCCCAGTACTATGGTATTTTCGGATGATGGAGCAGTACGTGGCTTCGCAGGCTAAAAAGCCGATCGAGGGCTATGAAGAATACCAGAAGGTGCGCCGTTACGCTCACACCGTGCACTGGGATGAATTACTTCAGGCTCGAGCTCTTGTTTGTGGAAATCCCGCTCACTGTGTCAAGCAGATCGAGGAGATACGTAACCAATATGGCTTCACCCAGCTCATCTGCTGGACGCGACTGGCCGGTTTGGATCATCGCAAGGTCCTTCAAAGCATGGAGTTGTTCAGCAAGCACGTCCTGCCGCACTTTCGGCGCGAACAGGCTGTCGAGCAACGGAGCTAGTCGGCCGGGGTGAATCATGAGTTTCCCTTATAAATGCATACTGTGCCCAGTAGATTTTGATGACAATTCGATCTGGGCAGTGAATGAGGCCGGCGCGCTGGCGCGATCGGGCGAAGGAGAGGTCTGTCTTCTCCACGTTGTTCAGATCAACCCGTTGGCCACGGAAGGATTCGTGCTAGGTGAGCTTCAGGGGTCGCAGATCGAACTAGCGCGCGGCAAGCTTGAGGACATCGGGAAACAAGCGGTTGTTGACTTCCGCCGTACTGCCGTATTCGCGGCAAGCGATTGCAGCCCGAGCCTGACTAGCGGGTCACGAGGCTTTGCGCCGTCTTCAACATTGCTGAATTCTCATTCGGCTCTTTGAATATCAGCGGTTCTGGGACTGCGATTCCGCGTTGGCAGGCCGGACGTGCTTCCAGGCGCGCGATCCACGATTGCAGGTTGGTCAATCCGTCAATCCTGACGCCGCTCCACTCGTAGATTCGCACCCAGCACCAGTTAGCGATATCAGCGATACTATATTCATCGCACAGATATTCGCGGCCCTTGAGCTGCCCTTCCAGTACCTCGAACAGTCGCCGGCATTCGTTGTGATAGCGCTGTATAGCCGACGGCAGTTTCTCCGGGAAATAACGATAGAATACGTTGGCCTGACCCATCATCGGCCCGATGCCGGTCCATTTGAAACATTAGCCACTGCGTTACACGCGACTCGCCTTTTTCGTCCCTGGGCATTAGTTTGCCGGTCTTGCGCGCCAGGTACAGAAGGATTGCGCCGGTTTCGAAAATCCCGAAATCACCGTTGCCGCGGTCCACGATCGCAGGAATGCGGCCGTTGGGACAAAGGCGCAGGAACTCGGGCTTCTTCTGATCCCCCGCGCCCAGGTCGATTCGGTGAACGTTGTATGGCAGACCCGCCTCTTCCAAAAAAACGGATACTTTCCAACCATTAGGCGTCGACGCGGTGTAGAGGTCTATCTGAGGTGAACCCATTGTTGATTTTCTCCTAGGTCATTGTTCGCCTGTATAGCTTTCATTTTTAGAACCAGCCTGCATGACTCTAGCGATTCTAGAACGATCAGTCAAGAATTGCCCCGACCACACGCTGCTTCAGTGCGGGCGACGATCGCTGATACTCGATTTCCATCGCGACCAGGCGGGCAATCAGGATCACTGGAAAGAGTTGACCGACCAGGGCTTCCAGGACAGTGAGCGAACGAGCGAGTGGACTTAGCGGGAGAATGTCCCCGAAACCCAGGGTCGTAAGGGTAGTGAGACTGAAGTAGCCCAGCTGTCGAATGTCAGCCACTCCGTTTCGCGCAACGATACTGAAAGACCCCGGTTGTAGGAGCTCTACGATTTCATACAAAACCGACCACAAAAACCCTAGCAGCAGGTAAACTGCAACTGACCCCTGTACTCTTCGGGGCGTAATCGGTCCGGCGCGAAACGTTTGCCGGGTGAGGAGGACGATCAAAAAGCTGATGAACAATACTGAATCCAGGTTATTAAGCAGATGAAGATAGAGATTTGGCCGCTCCAAGTCCTCCCATCCGATGCCGAAAGAAGCCAGGGCTAGAGCTGAGGCTATTAGGATGATGCGCCGATCACGCACGGTCGCCATCACCCCGGAGATGATGATTAGCGACATTAACGAGCGCGCGCCGAGTCGGCCCCAGGTGGCGAATTGGGCAAGTGGTAGGATGAATATATTGCCGACGAGCAGGATCAGCATCGCACTGAGGCTCCGATCGCTGGACCAAAACCCCGAGGCACGCAACCGTAGCATCGCGCTCCGCCGGTGTCTTCTCCTCTTACCCGCTGTCACCTTCATATTTATCGCCGACTATTCGGCCAGATTACAGTAATCTCGAAGGGGTCGCTTAGGAACCGTCCTAGGGTTAAAATTAGATCGAGCTCGTGATAGAGACTACATGACGGGTTAGTATCCGAAAAGTGAGACTAAGGCCAAACGAGGACAAACATGAGTATAATTTACAGCGAACAACACCGCGGCTTACAGGGGATGTTCGAGACCTCAAAGCTGGCTGATCGGATAGAGGAAATCGTCGTCCGGCCGGAGATCGCCGACGACACTAAAGCCTTTATCGAAAGCCGCGATATGTTTTTTCTCACCTCAGTCGATCACCGCGGTTATCCCACTTGCTCATACAAGGGTGGGGCTCCCGGCTTCGTCAGGGTAGCGGATCCGCAGACCATCGTTTTCCCCAGCTACAATGGCAACGGCATGTTCCTCTCCATTGGTAATATCGTCGCGCACAGCAAGGTCGGAATGTTATTCATCGATTTCGAGACGCCCCATCGGGTGCGGGTGCATGGCGTCGCGAGCGTCGACAAAGCCGATCCCCTGCTCAAGGAGTTCGTCGGCGCCGAGCTGCTGGTACGCGTTACGGTTACCGAGACTTTCATCAATTGTCCGCGCTACATTCACAAATACGAGCGCGTGCAAACTTCGAAATACGCCCCGCAAACAAATTGCGGAACGCCACCGCCGCCCCAATGGAAGCGGATCGACGCGCTCCAGGACGTCTTACCCGAACGCGAAAAGGACGTCGCGGAAAAACTCGGAGGAACCATCACCTTCGAAGAATACGGAGCGCTGGTGGCTAAACGCGACGGTTAGTGACGATAGATCTTGAGACAAGAGCATCTCACGAACCCGATTCTCGCCGCTCACATGGTGCCCCGATTCGCGGGCAGTTCGCGGGTAATTTCGCGTGAGAATTAGTGAAATTTTTTCACAATTCAATCACCCATTCGACCAAACTTACGAAAAATCACGGCCTTCGGGAGGCTACGCCCTGCAGAGTCTTCGACCAAGATGGTACAAACCTTGCGCGATCAGTTGGCGGCATGTGCTCCTTAGGCCATATCGAGCCGGCATTGCTTAACCACTGTTAGGAAAACGCGAAGGAGCTGACGCATGAACTATCGTAAGAACGCTCTAATGACCATATCGCTCGTGGCTGGCGCGATGTTGGCCGGTTGTATCTCCGCGACTAGAGAGGAAACGACGCCGGCTCCGGTCGTACAAGTGCCGGCGCCCGTGGTAGTCCAAGCCCCACCTGTTGTAAATGCAGTTCCCGCGACCAGCCAGTCAACCACCACGAGTTGGGGTAATGGCGCTGTCGTTCAAAAGCAGACCAGTACTTCAGACGATGCTGGTACGACAAAGCAAACCACCACCACTTGGAACAATGGGATAGGCGCCGGGCCGAGTCAAACTACGACGACGACCACATCAACAAACCCTTGAAAGAAGAATGGTGGGAAACTCGTTTTATGAATTTGGCGGTCTGGCGGGGCAAGCCCTATCCACTGGGCGCGACTTGGGACGGCGAGGGTGTGAATTTCGCTTTGTTCTCGGAACATGCCGAAAAAGTCGAATTATGTCTATTCGACCGTAACGCTCAACGGCAAACTCACTGCATTGACGTACCTTGGCAAACACATCAGGTATGGCACTGCTATTTACCGGAAATGCGCCCCGGTACTGTCTACGGTTATCGAGTAAGCGGCCCCTACGATGCTCGCCGGGGCCTTCGCTACAACCGCAACAAGCTTCTGCTCGATCCATATGCCAAGGAGATCGTCGGCACGCTGCGCTGGTCAGATATGCTCTTCGGTTATCGGGTTGGCGGCGGCCGCGGGGACTTGTCGTTCGATCGCCGCGATAGTGCGTCGGCAATGGTTAAGGGTGCGGTCGTGGAGACCGCCTTCTCATGGGACGAGGATCGGCTGCCGCGCGTTCCCTTGAGTGAGACGATTATCTACGAGCTGCACGTCAAAGGCTTTACCGCACAGCATCCGGATATTCCGCCTCAGCTTCGCGGCACTTACGCCGGAGTCGCGAGCGAACCGGCGCTAGATCATTTTCGGCGACTCGGCATAACTGCGGTCGAGCTGATGCCTGTTCATTCATTCATCGATGATCGCCGCTTGATCGAGAACGGTTTGCAAAATTATTGGGGCTACAACTCGCTCGGGTTTTTTGCACCAGACCTGCGCTATTCATCGACCGGTTCTGTTCAGGAATTCAAGTCGATGGTGAAGCGACTTCACTCGGCTGGTCTCGAGGTTATTCTCGACGTCGTCTACAATCATACTGCCGAGGGTAATCACCTTGGGCCAACGCTCAGTTTTCGAGGTATCGATAATTCGACCTATTATCGCCTGACACCCGACGACCCACGTTATTACATGGATTTCACCGGCTGCGGCAACTCGCTCAACATGGGCCAGCCGCAAGTCTTGCGGCTGATTATGGATAGCCTGCGATACTGGGTGCAGGAGATGCATGTTGACGGCTTTCGCTTCGACCTCGCGTCCGCCTTGGCTCGCGAACTCAACGACGTCGACAAGCTCAGCGCGTTCTTCGATTTGGTTTATCAAGATCCGATCGTTTCACAAGCAAAACTGATCGCCGAGCCCTGGGATCTAGGTGAAGGCGGTTATCAAGTGGGAAATTTTCCGGTCGGGTGGGCTGAGTGGAACGGAAAATATCGCGACGTGGTGCGCGCCTTTTGGAAGGGTGAAGACGGCGAAATCGGCGATCTCGGCTCGCGCCTGACCGGCTCGAGCGATCTCTATCGCGCCACCGGCAGGCGCCCCTACGCAAGTATCAACTTCGTAACAGCGCACGACGGTTTCACTTTGCGGGATTTGGTCTCCTACAACGACAAACACAACGAGGCGAATCTCGAGGAGAACCGCGACGGCGACAACAACAACGAGAGCTGGAATTGCGGCACCGAGGGCGCGACCGACGATCCAGACATTCTGAAACTGCGCGACCGCCAGAGACGAAATTTAATTGCTACTCTTATGTTGTCGCAAGGGGTCCCAATGTTACTGGCAGGGGATGAGATGGGCCGCACTCAACAGGGGAACAACAATGCCTATTGCCAGGACAATGAAATCAGTTGGGTTGATTGGAAAGCAGGTAACAATGATTCTGCTTTCCTCGAGTTCGTGCGCCGCCTCGTAACTTTGCGCAAAACTCACCAAACCTTGCATCGCGATCAGTTTTTTATTGGGCATCCGAGGTCCGGTGCGGCCCTGAAGGACATCACCTGGCTAAGTCCCGACGGTCACGAAATGACTGACGAAGAGTGGCGGCAGAGCTTCGCCAAGTGCGTGGGAGCATTGCTGGCCGGGTCGGCCACCGGCATAATTGATCAACGGGGAGCAGAGGTTTTCGACGACGATTTCCTTTTGCTCATTAACGGCCATTTCGAATTGATCCAGTTCACGGTTCCAGATGTCGGCAGCGACCGCGCCTGGAAGGTGCTGGTGGATACTTTCCAGACCGACGGGGGCATTGAGGACCGGCGCGAATTTTACCCAGGTGAAGCCTTTCCTCTAGAGAGCCGCTCTTTGGCTCTACTGACGCGACCCTGTGCAGCGGTGGAGCAGTCTGATGTGAATGGCGATTCCCAATCTGTGTCGCCGGCAACAGCCTCCGGCCAGCCCGCAGACTTTCAGCCGCCCGATACTCTGAAAGCTCTACTCGAGCCTGCAAGCTAACTGGCCCTGTCCCGCTCCGCCTTTCGTCGGCGGTGCGGGAGGGCGATCTCAGCAATCTGTGAGAATCGCTATGGAATCGGGTGGAAGCTCAATCGCGCCTTTCCCCACGACGATGCCCGCTCGCGAAGCCATTATCAGCCGGGCGCCGGCTTTTCCTGGATATTCGATGCGTTGCCGATCCCCTGAAAGATTGAACGCCACGGTGATTGGGTCACGCCACATTACGAACCATTGTTTCGCCTCGTCGAAGTAGATCTCGACTTCTTCCATGCGCCCATTTGTTAGTGCAGGTGTTCGGCGGCGCAGCGCAATCAGTTCGCGATACCATTCGAGCATTTGGCGATGTGGTTCACGGGAGCATTCGGACCAGTCGAGTTTCGAGCTTAGAAAAGTCCCGGGCGACTGAGGATCCGGAACCGCATTGGCGTCTTGGGCAATCTCGGCAAATTCCCGTTTCCGGCCCTCGCTCACCGCACGCGCCAAATCCGGATCCTCGTGGCCGGTGAAATACTGGAACGGGGTCGATGCGGCCCATTCCTCGCCCTGGAAAAGCATCGGGACAAAGGGAGACATCAGGAGCATCGTCGCGGCAATTTTAAGACGCCCCGGACTCACCAGGTGTGCGAGACGATCGCCCCGCGCACGGTTTCCCACCTGGTCGTGATTCTGCGTGCAGCAGATGAATCGGTTGCCTGACAGACCTGTTGGTGAACGGCCGTGGCGCCGATTCCGATATATCGAATAGCGGCCGTCGTACACAAATGCCTGTTGAAGCGCCTTCGCCAGATCGTCGAGCTTACCGAAGTCGCGATAATAACCTTCTCGCTCGCCGGTAAGCAGTGCGTGGAGGGCATGATGAAAATCGTCCGACCATTGCGCGTCGATCTCATAGCCCCCGGCTTCGGAGGGCCGTACGAGTCGTGGATCGTTCAGGTCGCTCTCCGCGATTATGACGAAGTTACGTCCGAGCTCGCGGCCGAGTGCTGCAACTTCGGTCGCGAGTTGTTCGAGGAAATGGGTAGCGGATCTGTCGAAGATCGCGTGCACGGCGTCGAGTCGCAATCCATCGAAGTGGTAGGCGCGCAGCCATATCAGCGCGTTATCGCAAAAATAGCGGCGGACATGATCACTGCCGGCCCCATCCAGGTTAACGGCTTCGCCCCAGGGAGTCTTATAATGCTGAGTAAGATATGGTCCGAAACGGCTCCAATAGTTTCCCGCGGGACCGAAATGATTGTAAACGACGTCGAGGATTACGCCCAGGCCGCGCGCGTGACACGCGTCCACCAAAGTTTTTAGACCGTCCGGACCACCGTAGGAATGATGCGGCGCGTAAAGGTCAACTCCGTCATACCCCCATCCGCGGT
Source organism: Candidatus Binataceae bacterium (assembly GCA_035308025.1). NCBI lineage: Bacteria > Candidatus Binatota > Binatia (SeqCode) > Binatales (SeqCode) > Binataceae (SeqCode) > Binataceae bacterium (SeqCode). Next base: position 44,227 of record DATGHL010000033.1, on the reverse strand, counting down.
CGCCCGGAAACTCGGCAACCGGCATCAACTCGACATGCGTCACGCCGAGATCTCGAAGATGATCGAGCCGCTCGATTGTTGACGTGAATGTACCAACGGGAGTGAAGGTGCCGACGTGAAGTTCATAGATGACCGCGGCGTCGAGCGTGGGCGCTACCCAGCTTTGATCGCTCCAACGAAAGACGGCATGGTCGACAGTACGAGAAGGGCCATGCACGCCTGACGGCTGTGAGGCGGAACGCGGATCGGGCCACGGACCTTCTCCATCGATGAAGAACGCATAGTCAACGCCAAATGAGACCGGCTCGACGCTGGTCCACCACCCCTCTTCCGCACGTTTCATCGCGAGGCGGCGGTCAAGCTGCTCGATTTCAAGCTTTGCGGCTTCAGGCGCCCACACGCGAAGGAAACTCACGATCTGCTGCTCTCGCGCGTCAATAGTGCGACCGGAAAATGTCTCAGTAATTCTGCCAGAAGGGTTGGACCGCCAGTCGTCGATTCCCCAGTCAACTCATTAACCCAACGCCCCATCGGAAGATCGACGGAGGTATCCGCCCATCCGGCGCCGAGTCCCAACATGAGTCGTGGCGCAATTGCGACCGCACCGCCGCCGCGTGCGTAAGCGATAACGCGATTGAGATGGGAGCCACTGATGCTGAGGGGCTTGAATCCTCCGCTAATCCCGAAAAGCTCCGGACAGCGTTTGCGCAGTTGAAGAGCTTGATGAATGAGCCACAACTTGGGCATTCCAGAATCAGCGTGGCTCCAGATGCCGGTCGGCGGAGTGCGCTTGGCCTGAGCGAGAAGAGCGCGGCGGCCGGCGTAATCGACTGGTCGGCGATTGTCAGGATCGACGAGACTCAGGTCCCATAGTTCGCATCCTTGGTAGACATCCGGGACGCCGGGCGCGGTAAGTTTAAGCAACGTCTGAGCTAACGAATTAATCCGACCCGCTTGAATCAGCGGTTCGACGAATTCTCCGAGATCGGCAACAAAAGTCCGGCTGCTGAGCGAAGATTCGATGAAGCCGACCAGGCGTGTTTCATATTCGAGATTGGGATCGATCCAGGAGGTGTGGCGTTTGCCTTCGCGCGCCGCTTTCCGCATGTAGCCGACGACACGATCGGTAGTGATCGGCCACGCACCGGTCAGCGTCTGATAAAACAGATATTCTGCGCTATGGTCGGGTTCGCCCTGCCAGTATTTTGCATTCAGCTCGGACCATCGGCGCACCGCCGCTATCCATCGATCAGGAATCTCTGAGATCAGATAGAGCCGGGCACGGACGTCTTCGCTGCGCTTCGTGTCATGGGTCGAAGTCGCCAGCATCGTGCGCGGCCAGGCACGCTGTATTTCTGCGGACTCGCGCATAAATTCCTCGAGGCCGACACCAAAGCGGGCGGGGTCGCCGCCGACCTCGTTAAGGCACACCAAGCGGTTGAAACAATAGAAGGCGGTGTCTTCGACAGCCTTCGCCATCGTGGAGCCAGTCAATTGCTGAAAGCGCAGCGCGAACTCGCTTTCCAGAGCACCGGGAACCCGGGTTAGCAGGAGATCGCGCAGAAAGTCGAAAAGACTTGCGTCGAGGTCAGGATGCAATTTCTTTGCACCACCGATCGCAATCGTGATGTAGTATTCGTCCTCTGCGCTACGCTCGTCTCCATCTTTGGACATGTAGGTACGGTACACCGGGAATGACGAGATTGTAGTAATCAATGCTTCATGCAAATCATGACGTGTATAATCCCGATGATCGCGATGGCCCTCGCATACTTCGAGGAACATCGCCGTTAGGCGGTTCAAATCGCTGCCGAGCGCACTGCGCAGCACGAGTTGTTTTTTCTCTCGGGCAAGCGCGGCGAAATCCACCGGATCGCGGGTAAACTCGGCGTAGAACTCGGTGAGTGGGGTTTCGCCGGCCGCATCAACAAACAGGCCGCCGGAGCGGTTCAGGAAGTCATAGCCGGTGGTGCCGGCAACTGGCCACGCAGCCGGCAGGCGCTCTTTGTGCGCCAGAATCTTTTCGACTACGATCCACGCATTTTGGGATGCCTCCCGTATACGTTCGAGATACTGGCGCGGAGCGCGCAGCCCGTCGATATGATCTATGCGAACCCCATCGACCGATCCCTCCGCCAGCCAGCGCAGAACTAACAGATGCGTATCATCAAAGACCGCGCGTTCCTCCATACGCAGTCCGATTAAGGAGTTGATATCGAAGAAGCGACGGTAACCGAGGTCGCGACCGGCAGTTCGCCAAAAGGCGAGACGGTAGTTTTGACGTTCTAGTAGTGTGTGCAACAAATCGGGGTTGGCATTGATTTCGCCGATGATTTGGTCAATCGCCCGCGGGACCTCGGGTTGCTCCGCGAAGAGTTGAGAGATACGCCTTCCAAGCACCGCCTTATCACGATGGCGACGGCGGACGTTTGTGAGATCGGTCAAAGTAGGCAAGGGCAGCCAATCGAGGGCGTCGGCGATGAACGCAAGATCCTCAGAATGACAGCGTTCCGCGGCGTCCGCGAAGATCGAATAGAGCGAGCGCGGGGCCACCGGGTAGACCTGATCGTGATAGCGGATACGGAAGCTGGCGTCTTCCCGCACTAGCTTGATCTGGCCGGATTCAAGTATCCGGCCGTATTGGTCGCCCAGCACCGGCATTAATAGGGTATTGCGCAAACGGGCCTCGGGTGGCTCCCAATCGACATCAAAATAGGATGCGTAGTTGCTGGAAGGCCCGTTTTCCAGCACATCCCACCACCAGGGGTTTTGCTCGCCCAAAATCGCCATGTGATTGGGTACCAGATCGACCAGTAGTGCCAGCCCGTGTCGCTTGAGGGCATCACCCATGCGCGCATGAGCTGACGCACCACCCAGCGCGTCACTGACCCGGTGATAATCGACAACGTCGTAACCATGCGTACTGCCGCGCGCAGCCTGAAAGCAGGGCGAGAGATAGACGTGACTCACACCCAGATCGGCGAGGTATGGGGCGATAGCCGCGACCTCGTCGAAACCAAACCCGGGGGTAAGTTGAATGCGATAGGTTGCGCGCGGTTCGATCATGCAAACTCGTTTGTATCTTGATTGTTGTTTGCTTTGCCGCGAATAAGGTCTGATCGGATGATCTGGTCAGACGATAACCGATCAGTTCGTCGGCGCCTCGAACCAAAGCACGGCAAGCGGCGGCAGGACGAGCGTCAGCGAATAGGGGAGCCCGTGCCAGGGCAACGCATCAGCAGATAGGCCGCCGGCGTTGCCGCGATTGCCCCCGCCATAAACCTCAGAGTCCGTGTTGAGAATCTCGCGATAGTAACCGGCGCTAGGCACGCCCACGCGATAACCTGCACGCACCATTGGCGAAAAGTTGCACACGCAGATCACCTTGCGCCCGCTCGACGGAGCGATCCGGACGAACGCAATGACGTTTTCATCGCTGTTGTTGGCGTCGATCCACTGAAAACCCGCGGGCATGCAATCGGCCTCGTATAGTGCAGGCTCGGCTCGATAGAGCCGATTAAGATCGCGCACGAGGTTCTGCACGCCATGATGTTCCGTGCCGTCGCCGTCGAGCAGATGCCAGTCGAGGCTCGCGTCATGGTTCCACTCGTTCCACTGACCCAACTCGCCACCCATAAACAGAACCTTCTTTCCCGAGCGCGCCCACAGATAACCGAAGAGTGCGCGCAGATTAGCAAATCGCTCCCAGCGACTGCCGGGCATCTTGGCTAGGAGTGAGCGCTTGCCATAAACAACTTCGTCGTGGGAGAGCGGCAGGACGAAGTTTTCGCTCCAGCTGTAGAGCAGGCCGAACGTCAGTTCGCGATGATGAAAGCGGCGATAGATAGGATCCTTGGAGAAGTATTCGAGCGTGTCATGCATCCAGCCCATGTCCCACTTGAAGCCGAAGCCGAGGCCGCCGACATAAAGCGGGCGGCTGACCGCGGGCCACGCCGTCGATTCCTCGGCGATCATCACGATGCCCGGGTGGCGCGCGTAAAGACGCTCATTGAGCATGCGCAAAAACGACACCGCCGCGAGGTTCTCGCGGCCGCCGTAGGCGTTGGGAAGCCATTCGCCCGCGCTACGCGCATAATCCAGATAGAGCATCGAGGAGACCGCATCGACGCGCAGCCCGTCGACGTGAAACTCAGAGAGCCAGTAATTCGCGCTCGAGAGGAGAAACGAGCGCACCTCGTTACGTCCGAAGTTAAATACGTAGGTGTTCCACTCCGGGTGATGGCCGAGACGCGGATCGAGATGCTCGTAAAGCGCGGTCCCGTCGAAGCGCCCGAGGCTCCAATCGTCAGTCGGGAAATGTGCGGGCACCCAGTCGAGAATCACCCCGATCCCGCGACGATGAAGTTCATTGACGAGATAACGGAAATCATCCGGCGTGCCATAGCGCGCAGTCGGCGCGAAGTAGCCCGTGACTTGATAGCCCCAGGAGCCACCGAATGGATGCTCCATCACCGGCATCAGTTCGACGTGCGTAAAGCCCATCGCGCTGACGTAGTCGCCGAGCTCAGCCGCCAACTCGCGGTAGGTAAGTGGGCGATTGTCCTCCTCGGGAACGCGTCGCCATGAGCCTAGATGAACCTCATAGATCGACATCGGGCTAGCGAGGGCGTCGCGATGCGCGCGGATTGCAAGCCAGCCGTCGTCGGTGAAGGGCGTCGAGGGACGATTCACTACCGATGCGGTTAGCGGCGGAGTCTGAGTCGCAGTCGCAAACGGATCGGTCTTGAGGAGAATGGCGCCGGCGTGCGTGCGAACCTCGAACTTGTAGAGGCCGCCGACGGGAAAATCCGGGATGAAGATTTCCCAGACACCGGAGTTGCCCAGCTCACGCATCAGGTCGAGGCGGCCGTCCCACCCGTTGAAATCACCGATCACGCTGACGCCAGCCGCGGCCGGCGCCCAGACAGCAAAGGCAACCCCCGCAACGCCGTTGATCGTACACGCGTGGGCGCCCATGCTCTCCCACGCGCGCTCGTAGCTGCCCTCGGACCAGAGATGCAGATCAAACTCGCTGATCGTAGGCAGGAAGCCATATGGCTCGCGCAAAATAAAAGGCTCGCCAGCCGCCGGCTGAATCTCCAGACGGTGCGTAAAGACCTCTCGGCGATCGGCGCGCAGCAGGTCAAACAGACTGTCACCACGAGCGACCATCGGATAGCGATCGCCGTCGTCAGTGATAATGACGACGCTTACCGCATCGGGACGAAAGGCGCGCACAATTACGCCGCGGTCGGTCGGGTGTGCACCGAGAATCGAATGCGGGTCGGTATGACGCAATGCGATTAGGCGTACAAGTTCGTCGTGCGAGACGCCATAGATCCTATCGGCGTCGAACGCCTTGCCAGCAAGCCCCCCTTTGGCGTCGGTGGTAACCTTCTTCGCTGTGAGTTTACTCATGGTCGCTCGTCGGGTCTCAGATAATCATCACAAGCATTAGTCATTCAGACCGGCCTTCTGCGTAGCGATTATCTGTTCAATACCGCTCAATGGCGCACGGATCCAATCGGGCCGATTATTCAGTTCGTAGCCCAATTCGTAAACCGCCTTCTCCATCTGAAAGGCGTTAAGTAAAGTTCGTAGCTCATCGCTGGTCTTGGGCATAAACGACGACTGTCCAGCAACCTTTACGTATTCCTTGAGAAATGCCCACGACGCCCAACTTTGCCAGAGTTGCGCCCATGTCGTCATCTGCTCGGGTTCGACCACGCCCAGCGTTCCGTGCTCGACCTCCGCCGTCACCGCAGCAAAAGCAGCATATGAAAACGATCGCAGCATCCCGGCGACGTCGCGCAACGCGGAATGTTTGCGCCGCCGCTCGGCGAGCGAAATTGCAGGTTCACCCTCGAAGTCAATGATTATAAAGTCCTTGCCGGTATTGAGAAGTTGGCCAAGATGCAGATCGCCGTGGGTGCGCATGCGAACGGCAGTGATGCGGCGTTTCCGGAAAGCCTCGAAGCAAGCAATGATGCGGGATTCATATGCGGGAATTCGTTCGGCGATCTTAAGAATATCCTCAGGCAATGCGCTCAGACTGCGAAGCAGTTGACGCTGCACTCTGCCATGCAGATTGCGCATCGACTGGTAGACCGAGCGCTGGGAGAGGGCCGAATAAGGTTCAGGCGCGAAGGCAGGATCTCGCGAATCCGACGACAGCGCCAGATGGAGTTCGGCGACACGCTGCCCCATCATGCGAGCGGATTCGAGATAAGGCCCGACCAACTCGGCGACCTGCGCCTCCGGGCCATCAACGCTGATCCAATCGACAAGGTCTCCTGGTGGGAGCGCAGAGGCCGTATCAGGCCGCGCTGCTACGCGCTCCAGATAGTGATCCAGTTCGTGCAAGGTAAATTCCCAGGCATCGCCGTGATTCGGCACATACCCTTGCAAGACACCCAGCGTTGTCGGTTCAACCCGCGGGGCCAGATATTCGATAGACCCGGCAATCAGAGGCGTGTGCGCAAAGGCGGCCCGTTCGGTCAGGAAACGACCTATCTCAAGCTCAGGATTGACGCCCGGCTCGAGCCGGCGGAAGATTTTAAGGATTAGCCGGTCTCCGAAGACAATCGATGTGTTGCTCTGCTCAGCTCGCAACACACGCGGCTCGGGAGCTTGCGCGCCGCGCAACTGGTGGTAGTGCATAGTCGAGGACGTTCGAACTTCGCCGGCATTACTGTGGAACCGATGGCGGCGTTCCATGCTTTCGAGCAGAGCCGTGGCGAACGCCGGATCAGCAGAGGCGTCGTGAAGAACACCGGCCTCGCCGCTGCCAGTTCCTTCCAAGTCGCCTAACTCGGCGATCACCAATTCGTGCGAGAGTTCCCGAATCCCCTTAGCTTGATCACCTACCGCCACGCCCAGTGGCAAAACGTAAGTTTCAGCTTCGCCGTCGTTGAATGTTACTTCGACTAGAGTGATCACGCTGCCGCTCTCCAGATGAGGTAACTGGATGATGTCAGCAATCCGCACCGCCCGCAGCGCACGCGCTTTGCTGCGAAACCATCGGCAATGCGGGAGATAGTCAAGGAGAACACGCTCGAGCTTCGCGCGTGAATCGCCATTGAAGAGTCCTTCGAACGAGTTACGCATCACAAGAGTCGGCGGCTGGAAGCTAATCAACCCCCTCGGAGCTGCAGTTCGCGTCGGCTCGATCGAGAACCACAGAAACATATGCGGCCCAAGAGTTAGAAGGTATGGAAGGTCGCCGATTGGCGGAAATGGAGTGCGCCCGAACAACTCGATCGGCGCCATGCCCTTGAAGATTTCCAGATTCAGTTCAACGTATTGCACGAAGCGCGACAGATTCGCCACGATTAAGATTTGTTCGTCGCCATACCGACGTATGTAGGCGACGATGCGCGGGTTGGCTGGATGGAGAAACTCGATCGAGCCGCGGCCAAAGGCTTTAAACTGCTTTCGCAGTACGACTATACGCCGCATCCACCACAAGAGAGAATGCGGATTGCTTTCCTGGGCTTCGACATTCACGGTCTGGTAATGGTATTCGTAGTCTATAATCACCGGTAAAATCAGGCGTTGAGGATTGGCGCTGGAGAATCCGGCGTTGCGATCCCCCGACCACTGCATCGGGGTGCGCACACCGTCACGATCACGGAGAAAGACATTATCGCCCATGCCAATTTCATCCCCATAGTAGATCACGGGGGTGCCCGGCAGTGAGAAGAGCAAACCAACGGTGAGTTCGATTTTCCGGCGGTGATTGCCGAGCAGCGGCGCGAGCCGACGGCGAATGCCCAGGTTGACGCGCATCTGGCCTTCCTGCGAGTAGGCGCGATACATGTAGTCACGCTCTTCGTCGGTGACCATCTCGAGCGTGAGTTCGTCATGGTTGCGCAGGAATAGCGCCCATTGGCAATTCTCACTGATCGCCGGCGTTTGTGCCCAGATATCGGTGATCGGAAAGCGATCCTCCATCCGGACTGCCATAAACATCCGCGGCATCAGCGGAAAATGGAATGCCATATTGCATTCCTTGCCCTCCGCCATGTATGAGACGGCATCCTCGGGCCATTGATTGGCCTCTGCCAGCAGCATCCGGTTCGGAAATTTGCGGTCGACGTGCCGGCGCAGTTCGGCGAGAAAGTTATGGGTCTCGGGCAGGTTCTCGCAGCCGGTGCCCTCACGCTCAAAAAGATAAGGAACCGCGTCCAGTCGCAATCCGTCGACGCCCATTCCAAGCCAGAAGTCCACGACCTTAAGCATCTCTCTGCGCACGGCCTGATCGTCGAAGTTCAGATCGGGCTGATGATTGTAAAATCGGTGCCAATAGTAGGCTTTGGCGATCGGATCCCAAGTCCAGTTTGAAAGCTCGAAGTCCTGAAAAATTATTCGCGCCTCGGGATAGCCGTCCGAACTATCGCTCCAGACGTAGAAATTGCGCTCGCGGCTGTTTGGCGGCGAGTGTCGTGCACGCTGAAACCACGGATGCTGATCCGAAGTGTGGTTGAGCACCAGCTCCGTGATGACATAAAGGCCGCGGCGATGCGCTTCCTTGAGAAAATTGCGAAAATCATGCAGCGTCCCGCAGTCCGGATGCACGTTCATGTAGTCGGCAATGTCGTATCCGTCATCGCGCAACGGCGACGGATAAAAAGGCAGCAACCACAGAGCTGTTACGCCCAAGTGCTGTAAGTAATCGAGCTTTGCGGTCAAACCCTGAAAGTCGCCGATTCCGTCACCGCCGGTATCGAAAAATGAACGGACGCGGACTTCATAGATGATCACGTCCTTGTACCAAAGGGGATCGGCGCCCAGGCCGGCTCCATGAAGATTGCCGTTCTGTGGTCTCATTAGGAGGTTTCGACCCGGAGCACGTGCGCAGGCTCGATAAGCGGGTCAAGTCGGATATAGTTCTTTTCACCCCAATTATAGCTGGCTCCGGTGAGCAGATCCGTAACCTGATAACGTGCGCCGGACGCTCGTGCGACGATCTCGGCCGGAACCTCCGCGTTGCAGATCTGGACGTTGTGCGGATCGAGGTTGACCGCTATCAGAATGATATTGCTGCGATCGGGGGTGGTCTTTGAATAGAAGAGAATCTGATCGTTGTCAGTTGGAAGGAAGCGCAAGTTTGTCAGGTGCTGAAGGGCCGGATTGTCACGCCGGATCGAATTGATCAGCGCGATGAAGTCGCGAAGGTTGTCCGGGCGGTTCCAGTCTCGCGCCTTAATCTCATACTTTTCGGAGTTGGCGTAATCTTCGGTGCCTGCTAATGCCTCATTCTCGCACAATTCGTAGCCGCTATATATTCCGTATGTCGGCGATAGCGAAGCGGCCAGTATTAGGCGGCTCTTGAAGGCCGGCCGCCCGCCCTCCTGAAGAATGGGCGGCAGAATATCCGGAGTATTGGTGAAAAAATTTGGTCGAAAATAGTCGGCCATACCAGCGCTGGTCAACTCACTTAGATACTCGATTAATTCCTGCTTGTTGTTACGCCAGGTAAAATATGTATACGACTGAGTAAAACCGGCCTTGGCCAGCGCCTTCATCATTTTGGGCCGGGTAAAAGCTTCGCCCAGAAAAATAACATCCGGATAGCGCTTCTGGACGTTGGCGATCAACCATTCCCAGAAAGCGACCGGCTTCGTATGCGGATTATCGACGCGAAATATTCGCACGCCGTGAGCGACCCAGAAAAGTACGACCTTGCGCAGTTCCTGGATCAGAGCGGACTGCTCGGGCGTGTCAAAGTTAATTGGATAGATGTCCTGGTATTGCTTCGGGGGGTTTTCGGCGTACTTGATGCTCCCATCAGGGCGATGATCGAACCACAGCGGATGCTCAGTAACCCAAGGATGATCGGGGGAGCATTGAATGGCAAAATCTAGCGCGACTTCGAGGCCATAGCGCGCTGCGGCCGCGACGAAGTGGTCGAAATCATCGAGCGTGCCCAGCGCCGGCTCGACCGCCATGTGCCCGCCGGCCGGGCTGCCAATCGCCCAGGGACTGCCGGGACTTCCCGGCGGCGCGACGGTAGAGTTGTTAGGTCCCTTGCGTTGGGTTTGGCCGATCGGATGAATTGGCGCCAGATAAACCACATCAAAGCCCATGTCGCGAATATATTGGAGTCGAGCTTCGGCTCCGCGGAGAGTCCCGTGCTCCCCGGCGCGCGCCCCGTATGAACGCGGAAACATTTCGTACCAAGCGCCAAACCGCGCCCGCACCCGCTCCGCAGTAACAACGGATGTGCACTCAAAGGTGACGGCGTCTGCACGCTCCTCATTGCGCGCGACAGCATCTTCGAGTTCAGTTGCAGCGACTACCGCGACGGCGTCGTGCGGACTCGCAAGCGCACGCAGGCGCGCGACATACGCACTCAGCAAATCCTTGTCAGGACCCTTGGCGCGCGCCAAAATCCCCTCCAACAGCATCAGCCCTTCTGCGAGATTGGAGGCGACATCGAGTCCACTGGCGGTTTTTTTTGCGAAGTAATCGCGCCACGTGACGAAAGAACGCGACCAAGCCTCGATAAGGAACAGGTAGCGAGCGTTTTCAAGAAGTGGAAATTCGCCGCGCCAACGGTCGTTGTCAACATAGACCATCGGAGTTTCGGTTAATCGCGAATCATTCTCGCGGCGCCACTTGACGACGGCGGCGAGTGCGGCCGGACCATCGCGAAAAATGTCGGCCTCCACGACACAGCTTTCACCGACAACTCGTTTGACACAATAACGCCCGCAATCGATGGTTGGAGTCACCGCTTCGATAATGATATGCGGAATTGGCCGTTTTCGGCTAATCCCGGTATCCCGAACCTCGTCATCCTGTTGTTTCATTGCGCAGCAATACTGAGAGCCGTTGCGTGGTGCTCCGATAGGCCATGCTATCAGATAGCAAGAGTCTCGCGTGTTCCCCTTTTAACTCTGATTCTCGGATGGTTGAGCAACGCCCGCGCCAGCGTTCGACCTGACGGTGCGATAAGCAAATGCGCGCTTATGGTTTTCGTTGCGCAAATCCGATCTAAATTCCGAGAGTTTTTTTTTCCGGGTTCACGATGTACGGGGCTATTTAAGGACGGTGAAAGAACCAGTCTGCCGACGGAAACGTTTCGCCGAAGCGATGGCATGAAGATTGCGCCGTCAACTTGTGAACTCATTCCGAGGTCGTAAACTGGAGAGAGAATCATGAGTGCAGACGGCCCTAATAAAATCGAAGAAACACTAGGTCGAGCGAAAGAGTACGGGCAGAAGGTTGTTGACGGAGGGTCAAATGCCGCGCGACATTACGCCGAGGAAGGACTCGAGTATGTCAACGAAGTAAGCGATACGGTTTCGAGGTTCGTCAGACGTGAGCCTTGGCTTGCTGTAGCGGGTGCCTTTGTTATTGGTTATGCGCTCGCACAGATACTACGTCGGACGAGTTAGAGGGCGAATGCAATCCGCAGGCGAGATCCATTGCGAAGAATCCCGAAAGCCCGACGTGGAGCGCTACATTCGTCGATATCCGATTCGTGCAGTAGCATCAGGCGCGATTGCTGGCTTTGCGGTAGGCGGCGGTTTTACGAGCCGTCTCGGCTTTTCACTTCTCATACTGGCCAGTCGCTGGGCTGTTCGCAGGGCAGTAGCCGAAGGGCTCGTCAACTTGCTGCACGATGATTATGGAAGAAATCGCCAAAATAGAAGACGACCTTGGTCAGGCTCGAGAGGATCTTCGTCAAACCCTGAATCAGATCAGCAGGAAGCTCGGCGCCATCGGCGTTGGGCTGCATGGCCCTGAAAGACTAATCCGGCGGAAACCGCTAGCCTGGGCCGGAGGTGCTTTAGCTGCAGGATTCCTATCAGGAGCTTATCGGCGGGATAAACCGAGTTCGTTAGGCTTCGTCCTGTTCGGAGGATTGCTCGGCTTCGCTGCCGACAAAATTCTAAATGAGTTCAAACGGAAAAGCTCAACTGCCGGCTAGCGACCAGTCGATACTCGCGGATGCGTCCGGCGAGACGTTCACGCGCTTGTTGGAGAAAGTGCTGGAGGACTCTGGCAAGGTTATCCATGCCGAAACCCGGCTGCTAATCGCCAACACCTTACCGACCATTCAGAATGCAATTAATGTTGCGCTTAGACACGCGCTTAAACAGATGTCACTTGCGCTGTCAGCACTTTTCGCGTTTGCCTGGTTGACGGTATCGGCGGTCGCGCTGCTGCATCAGTGGTTCTTATGGTGGCAGTCTGCGGGTATTGTGGGCGGCTCCATTTTAATACTGGTTGCAGGCATGGCTGCGCTTGATCAAGCCAGACGCCCTTAAGGGTTAGTCGCGCTTCACCGGGCGAAGAACACTCTCATTTGCCCCAATGTGGTTTTGCGCCCGAACCTCCGATTCCGATTCCCGTATTTGCTGACGTGGTGTCTGGATGCTCGGCGCGATGAGCAGCCGGCCCGCTGTTCCGCGTCAAGTTGTGGGCGGTATTAACCAGCGCGACATGGGTGAAAGCCTGCGGAAAATTACCGAGTTGACGTTTCAACCCGGGATCATATTCTTCGGCGAACAGTCCCACATCATTGCCAAATTTGAGCAGGTTCTCGAACAGGTCGCGCGCTTCAGAGTAACGGCCGCTCAGCACCAAGTTGTCAGCCAGCCAAAAACTGCAAGCCAGAAAAGCTCCTTCTCCCGGCGGTAATCCGTCAACGCCGGCTTCAGTCGCATAGCGCCGCACCAATCCATCGACCACCAGTTCCCGTTGAATTGCGGCCACGGTCGAGGTCACGCGCGGGTCATTCGCCGGCAAAAATCCAACAAGCGGCAGCATGAGGAGCGACGCGTCCAACTCAGAGGAACCATAGAATTGAACGAAAGATTTCCGCTTCGTCGAGAAACCATTTTCGCAAACGTCACGATGGATGGTCTCGCGCAGTGCGCGCCATCGCTGCAGTGGACCTTTCATATGGAAACGCTCGATCGCCTTGACCGCCCGGTCGACCGCTACCCATGCCATGATCTTCGAGTGCGTAAAGTTACGCCGCGGCCCGCGCACCTCCCAAATACCATCGTCGGGCCACGCCCATCCTGTCTCTACAAACTCCATCAGCGCGCATTGCATTCGCCAACACTCGTCGTTCGGAGTTAAGCCAAGCTTGGCCGCGACGTGCAACGTATCCATCACCTCGCCATAGACATCGAGTTGGAGTTGGGCGTGAGCCGCATTTCCGATGCGGACCGGGCGGCTCTGTTGGTAACCGGGTAACCAGTCGAGCTGCAATTCCGTAAGACTGCGTTCGCCGCGGAGTCCATACATGATCTGTGTATCCTGCGGATGTCCGGCAACGGCGCGCAACAGCCATTCGCGCCAGGCGCGAGCTTCTTCGAAGTAGCCGGAAATCATCAGCGCGTAGAGTGTCAACGTCGAATCACGCAGCCAGCAATACCGATAGTCCCAGTTGCGCGGGCCGCCGAGTTGTTCAGGCAGCGAAGTCGTCGGCGCCGCGACGATGCCACCCGTCGACGCATAGGTCAGTGCTTTGAGCGTGATCAGCGAACGCAGCACCAGCTTGCGCCATTTCCCGACACCGCGATAACGTGCGGACCATTGCTGCCACCATTCCTCGGTTTCCGCGCACATAAGATCGGGATCGCGATGCGGAGATCCGCGTTCATTCGACGGGTGCCATGCCAGGACGAACGGAATCGATTCACCTGCAGCGACTGCAAACGCAGCCGTGGTTGTGAAGTCCTTGCCTGCAAGCTCTATCGGCGTTCGAAGTTCGACGGCGTCAGGACCTGCGACAGCGCTGATACCATATGGTCTGCGCCGTACCCATGGTATCACCTTGCCGTATCCGAAACGTAGGATGAGCTCCATGCGCATTTTCGTGCGACCTCGGCGACCCCGTACGATTCGCACCAATTCACCTCGTTCGCGACGACTAGCAATCGGCATAAAGTCCAGGACGGAAATGGCGCCGCTCGCGGTTTTGAACTCGGTCTCGAGCACGAGGCTGTCTGCTCGATAGGTGCGGCGGGGCGGAGCCGTTTGGTCATCCGGCGTTAGAAGCCATCTACCATTCGTAGGATCGCCCAATAAGGCGCTGAAACAGGCTTCCGAATCAAAGCTCGGGACACAAAGCCAATCGACGGAGCCATCGCGGCTCACTAGAGAGGCAGTCTTGAAATTTCCGATCAGGGCATAGTCTTCAATCCGGGCGGTCATTAGGTCAAACCTGTGGGTTCGGGCGAGTGAAACCAAACTCCGCAGGGAAGACTATAGTGTTGCGGCTGCGCGATTGGAATATACATCAATCCCGTTAGCGGGAACGCAGGCGGAAACCGAGGTAGGAACGGCAGAGTCGGTCCGCAGCCTTTAGGTCCTGGGGGGAGCAGGGCTCTAAATTTTGCTTCGGTGCCGACTCTGCCGAAGGCTAAATCTATTTATTCTTTCCGCAGCAGTCCTTGTACATCTTGCCTGAACCACACGGACACGGTGCATTGGGATTTGGATCTGCCATGAAGATTGCTCCTTTTTATCGTTATCGAGTTGTATAACGCACCCGGTGTTTCTAAAAGCAACCGTTGTGCCAGACCGACGAGGCGAAAATGGCTCATCGCATTACCTGCCGCCCGATTGAAAGACTTGTAATTTTGTGAATCGTGCAAAAATTTCTGTAATTCGGCTGAGTTTCAGAAGTAACGGGAGCGCGTTTGGGCGAATCATCAGCCAACCGACGCTGGTCGGCCGCCTGCTCACTCGTAAAGGTGGGAGTTGCGGTGGGGTAGAACGGGCCACCTCGCGATTCGGCCGGGGCGAAGCGCGCCGCTAGTTTGCTGATCAGGAGCGGTAGTGACGACGTAGCGCGTATGCGGGCTCGACTTCTCTGTAGCCGAGGAATGCTGAAACCAACCACCGCCCGCCGGACTCAACTACTTCTTCGGCGCCCCATTGTGCAAACCCTGATTAAGTCCGATAATTGTTCAAGCGCGCTCGTATAAGCCGCGCGCCTTGCGCTTTACTGCGCCACCTTCGATCCAGCGCGTGATCGCGGCAAAAATCTCTGACGAGCGCTTGCCTACAACCGCACGAATTCCGCGCACGTCCGCAGCTTTGAACTGTTTCGGTAGCTGTTGAAGGATCCCGCTCCAGTCGACTCGGCCGCCGGTGGCTCGGCCACGGCGCGCCGGCTTAGAGGGGGAGGCAACAGCACCGACACTGCCGCTGAGGCGATCGAGCGCCATCTCCTCTTCCTTAAGACGCTCGAGTTCAGCCTGTTTACCACGGATCTCCGCTCGCAAACTCAGAAGCAAGGCGCGTGCTTGCTGCTGTATCTGCTGGTAAGGGGCGCCGGCCTGAACGGACTTTCTACGAGGCATTCGATAATCTCCTATTGGCGATTAAACTCGATTAGTTTTCCAAACTACACAAGAGATCGGTCGTGCACAAGATAGGTATTTATGCGATTCTCTGGTTGAAGATGTAATCCGAATTCATCTGGGCGGCATTTTCATGGCTTGAGCCAGCTCAGATTCGAACCACATATTGTGCGGGTAATTTTTATATTGGTCGATTGCGCCAGAGGGCCTCATCCGCAATGCCTCAGGTGTGGTTAGAAACAAAACTAGGCGCCGACGACCCCGCGCCTGCTCACCGACTTGCCCGTGATGCGCCGACGTACTTCCAGGCCCCACAGACGCACCCGTTCCATGTACAGATAAATCACCGGTGTGGTGAATAGCGTGAGCATCTGACTTACGATCAGACCCCCGACGATCGCAATTCCCAGCGGACGGCGCAGTTCAGAACCGGTACCGGTACCCACCGCCAGTGGTAACGCGCCGAGCAACGCGGCCATCGTGGTCATCATGATGGGGCGAAAGCGCAGCAGGCAGGCTTCCTCGATAGCTGCCAGTGGAGTTTTGCCGTGCGTGCGCTCAGCCTCCAAAGCAAAATCGATCATCATGATCGCGTTTTTCTTGACGATCCCGATCAGCAAAATAATACCGATAAGTGCGATTATGGTGAGATCAAGCCCACAAATCATCAGGGCGAGCAGCGCCCCAACGCCCGCGGACGGGAGCGTCGATAGAATCGTGATCGGGTGAACGTAGCTTTCATACAGAATCCCGAGCACGATGTACACGGCGCATAGTGCGGCCAGCACCAGCATCGGTTCGTTCGCGAGCGAGTCCTGAAAAGCTTGCGCGGTTCCGGCGAAATTGCCATGGATTTCACTCGGAAGGCCGATGCTCCGCTGCAGCAAGTTGATCTCCGTAACCGCCTGACCCAACGAGACGCCCGGCCGCAAATTGAAGGATATCGTCACCGCCGGAAACTGTCCCTGATGGTTCACCGAGAGGGCCGTCGTCCCGGATGCGTAATGGGTGAACGTATTCAACTTGACTTCCGCGTTAGTGCTTGAGAGCGCATCGATCTCCGACAGCGAGTCCGGGTTTTGCCAATACTGTGGCGCGGCTTCCATCACGACGTGGTATTGGTTCAACGGCGTATACATGGTCGATACCTGGCGCTGACCGAAGGCGTCGTACAGGGTGTCGTCGATTACCTGCTGCGTCAGTCCGAGGCGTGCCGCCGTATCGCGATCAACCACCAGGGAAGCCTGCAGCCCGCTATTCTGCTGATCGCTGTTCACATCGGTCAATATCGGCAAGCTCCGCATTTTCCGCAGCAGGCGCGGCGCCCACAGGTTCAATTCCTGCAAGTCGGATCCTTGCAGGGTGTACTGATACAGCGCGTTGCTTGATCGGCCGCCGATTCGCAGATCCTGCACGGCCTGGAGGTAAAGCGTCGCACCCGCGATATGAGAGGTCTCTTTATGCAGCCGCGCGATCACTTGATCGGCACTGAGGTTGCGCGGACGCAGCGCCTTAAGCGCGATGAACATGCGGGCTGAGTTGGTGCTGCCGGCATTGCCCCCGGCAAATCCGATTACGTGGTCGACCGCCTGATCAGCCTTGATGATGCTGACAAACTGCGCAAGTTTATCGCGCATCGCCTGAAATGAGGTGTCTTGGTCGGCCTGAATGGCGCCCATCAGGCGCCCGGTATCCTGCTGCGGAAAAAAGCCCTTGGGTATGATCGCGAACAGACAAACGCTGAGTCCGACCGTAACCAGGGCTATGACTAGCGTCAGGCGTGTATGCCGCAACACCCATGTGAGGCCAATCGCATATGCCGCCAGCGCCCGATCGAAGATTCTTTGGCTGGCCCGGTAAAAGCCTCCGCGCGGCTCGTCCCCCTCGGGCCGCAACAACTTGGCGCACATCATCGGCGTGGTGGTCAGCGAAACCACCAACGAAACCGCCACCGCCGTCGATAGTGTAACCGCGAATTCGCGGAACAGACGGCCAACAATCCCGCCCATGAGCAAGATCGGGATAAACACTGCGACCAGCGAAACGCTGATCGATAACACCGTGAAGCCGATTTCGCGTGCGCCGCGCACCGCCGCCTCGAAGGGGTCCATGCCCTGCTCCCGATAGCGGGAGATGTTTTCGATCACTACGATCGCATCATCGACGACGAAACCCGTCGAGATAGTGAGCGCCATCAGCGACAAGTTGTCGAGGCTGTACCCGCATAGGTACATGACGCCGAAAGTCCCGATCAGCGAAATCGGAACTACTACACCCGGAATGACTGTGGCGCGCCAATCACGCAGGAAAAGAAAAACCACCAGGATGACCAGCGAGATCGAGATAAGCAGCGTCAGTTCGACGTCTCGAACTGATGCCCGAATGGTCGTGGTCCGATCGAGAACGACGGCCATGTTTATTGCGGGCGAGATCGAGGATTGCAATTCGGGCAGGGCCGCGAGCACGCGATCAACGGCGTCGATGATGTTGGCCCCGGGTTGGCGGAAAAGGATGATCATGACCGCCGGAACGCTGTCGACGAGCCCCACATTGCGCACGTCTTCAACCGAGTCCGTAACGTCGGCGATATCCGAAAGCCTGACGGCGGCGCCATTATTATACGCGACGATCAGCGGGCGAT
The DNA here is from genome assembly GCA_035308025.1 of Candidatus Binataceae bacterium. NCBI lineage: Bacteria > Candidatus Binatota > Binatia (SeqCode) > Binatales (SeqCode) > Binataceae (SeqCode) > Binataceae bacterium (SeqCode). The sequence continues at coordinate 26,254 of DATGHL010000033.1, read as the reverse complement.
ACTGGTTGGCGCTGAGCAGTTGATCGGTCGCGCCGAGCGACCAGGCATGGGATTGATCGGCGACTTCGCCCTTCGGGCGATTGGCGTTCGCCCTGCTCAGCGTGTTGCGGATTTGCTCGAGCCCGATTCCGTAATTGTTGAGCGCGGTGAGATTCAGCTCGACGCGAACTGCGGGCAGCGCACTGCCGCCCACGATGACCTGGCCGACGCCCTGAATTTGCGAGAGTTTCTGGGCCAGGATCGAACTGGCGGCGTCATAAATCAGACCGCGCCGCAGCGTGCTCGAAGTCAGCGCCAGGATCAGGATCGGCGCATCCGCCGGATTCACCTTTTTGTAGCTCGGGTTGCTCGGCAGGTTGGCCGGCAGTTGACTCCGTGCGGCGTTGATCGCGGCCTGGACGTCACGCGCAGCTGCGTCGATGTTGCGGTTCAGATCGAACTGCAGAACGATGCTGGTCGTTCCCAGCGCGCTGGTCGAGGTAAGTTCGGTCAGCCCCGCGATGCGTCCGAACTGGCGCTCGAGCGGGGTCGCTACGGAAGACGCCATCGTTTCGGGACTGGCGCCGGGCAGACTCCCGCTGACTTGGATAGTGGGAAAATCGACTTCCGGCAACGGCGCCACCGGCAACATTCGGAATGCAGCCGCTCCGGCGAGCGCGATCGCCATCGTCAACAGCGTTGTCGCGACCGGCCTGCGTATGAAGATCTCGGAAAAGCTCACGGCGACTGCGCGGGAACAGGATTTCCGTACGCCGTGTCGTCCGCAGTCTTTCTTAGCCGAGCAGTCAGCCGCTCGAAGGCAAGAAAAATCACCGGGGTCGTGTACAGCGTCAACACTTGACTTAGCAGCAGTCCCCCGACCATCGCGATGCCGAGCGGGCGGCGCAATTCCGAACCCGTACCGCTGCCCAACGCCAACGGCAAGCCGGCCAGCAGCGCCGCCATCGTGGTCATCATGATGGGGCGAAAGCGCAGCAGGCACGCCTGGTAAATAGCCTCGTCAGCGCGCTTGCCCTCTTTGCGCTGGCCCTCGAGCGCGAAGTCAACGATCATGATGCCGTTTTTCTTAACGATACCGATCAGCAGGATAATGCCGATAAGCGCGATCACGTTGAGGTCATTCCCGCAAAGCAACAGCGCCAGAATCGCTCCTACTCCCGCCGACGGCAGCGTCGAGAGAATAGTTATCGGATGGATGTAACTCTCGTACAGCACGCCGAGCACGATATACACGGCGATGAGAGCAGCCAGGATCAAGATCGGTTCGTTGCTCAATGAGGCCTGAAAGGCCTGCGCGGTGCCTTGGAAAGCGGTCGCGACGCTGGCGGGCATTCCGATCTCTGCCTTGGCAGCGTTGATGGCGATGACCGCGGCGCCGAGCGAATAACCGGGCGCCAGATTGAACGAAATCGTGACGGCCGGAAATTGACCCTGATGACTCACGATCAACGGGACCTTACTCGGTTCGAAGCTGACGAAAGTGCTGAGCGGCACCGAACCTCCAGTGAGCGAAGTGAGGTAAATCTCTCGAAGCGCCCGCGGATTGCGTTGAAACTTAGGATCAACTTCGAGCACCACGTGGTACTGGTTCAACTGCGTGAACATCGTCGAAACCTGCCGCTGCCCGAACGCATCGTAGAGTGTGTCATCGATCATCTGCGACGTGATGCCGAGGCGCGAGGCGGTGCTGCGATCAATTACCAGTTCGACCTGGGCGCCATTGTTCTGTTGATCGCTCGCTACGTCACGCAACTGAGGCAACTGGCTGAGTTTTGCCAGCAACTTGGCCGTCCAGCTGTTCAACTCGTCCACATTGGGATCTTCCAGGCTGTACTGGTACTGCGTGCGGCTGACGCGATCCTCGACCGTGAGATCCTGAACCGGTTGTAGGAACAGCGTAATGTCCTGAACCTTGGCAAGTTGTGGCTGCAGACGATCGATTACGGCGCCGATGCCGACTTTACGCTGCGCCAACGGTTTGAGGTTGATCAGGAAGCGCCCGCTGTTAACTGTGGTGTTGGTCCCGTCGATACCGATGAACGATGAGAGGCTCTCGACCGCGGGATCCTTCAAAATTACCTGCGCCAGCGGCTGTTGCCGCTGCACCATCGCGGGGAACGACACGGTCGGCGGTGATTCGGATACTCCCTGGATCACGCCGGTATCCTGCACCGGAAAGAAGCCTTTCGGCGTGACGATGTAGAGCAGAATTGTCAGGATCAGCGTGCCGACGGCGACTAACAACGTTGCGTCCTGATGTTGCAGAACCCATCGCAGGGTCTTGCCGTAGTAAGCGATCGTGTCGTCAAAGACCTTCCCGGTTACACGATAAAACCGTCCCTGCTCTGCCGCGGGCGTATACTTCAGCAGGCGGGCGCACATCATCGGCGTCAGCGTCAAAGAGACCACTGCCGAAACCAGGATCGTGACGGCCAGCGTGACCGCGAATTCGCGAAAGAGCCGGCCGACGATGTCGCCCATAAAGAGCAACGGGATTAGCACCGCAATCAATGACACGGTCAGCGACAGAATCGTAAAGCCAATCTGCTGCGAACCTTTCAATGCGGCTGCGAACGGCGTCTGGCCTTCCTCGATATAGCGGCTGATGTTCTCGATCATCACGATCGCGTCATCGACGACGAAACCAGTCGAGATCGTCAGCGCCATCAGCGTGAGATTGTTGAGGCTGTAGCCTAACAGGTACATCACGCCAAAGGTTCCGACCAGCGAGAGTGGAACCGCGACGCTCGGGATGATCGTCGCGGACAGATTGCGCAAAAACAAAAAGATCACCATCACGACCAGCGCAATCGTGAGCAGCAACTCGAACTCGACATCCTTTACTGACGCGCGAATTGTGGTGGTGCGATCGGTGAGCACCACAACCTTGACCGAACCCGGCAGCGCGGTCTGCAGCCGCGGCAACAGCGCCTTCACCTTATCCACAACCGTGATGATGTTGGCGCCGGGTTGCCGCTGAACATTCACGATCACCGCCGGCACGCTATTCATCCAGGCCGCCTGCTTAACGTTTTCGGCGCCATCGATGACGTTGGCGACGTCCTCGAGCCGCACCGGCGCGCCATTGCGATACGCTACCACCACCGGGCGATAGGCGGCACTGCTGAGCAGTTGGTCGTCGGCGCCGATGGTGTACGCCTGCTGCGCGCCGTCGAAGTTGCCCTTGGCCTCGTCGACGTTGGCCGCCGCGATCGCGCTGCGCAGGTTTTCGAGAGTCAGGCCATAGGAGGCGAGCGCGGTCGGGTTTGCCTGAACGCGCACCGCCGGCTTCTGTCCGCCGCCGATACTGACCAGTCCAACCCCGGACACTTGCGAGATCTTCTGAGCCAGCCGAGTGTCGGCCAAATCCTCCACCTGGGTCAGCGGAAGCTCAGTCGAAGTCAACGCCAGCGTCAGGATTGGAGCGTCGGCGGGATTAGTCTTGCTGTATATCGGAGGATTAGGCAGATCCGCGGGCAGGTAGGTCGAGGCGGAATTGATCGCAGCTTGTACTTCCTGTTCGGCAATGTCGATGTTGAGGTTGAGGACGAACTGGAGCGTGATCACCGAACTGCCGAATGAGCTGTTAGAGGTCATCTGATTGAGGCCGGGGACCTCGCCGAACTGGCGCTCCAACGGCGAGGTAACCGATGAAGCCATCACATCGGGGCTCGCGCCCGGATATAACGTGAGCACCTGGATCGTCGGGTAGTCCACCTCGGGCAGCGCCGATACGGGCAACTGCCGGTAAGCCACGACGCCCGCGAGCAGGATAGCCGCCATCAGGAGCGAGGTTGCCACGGGCCGCAAAATGAACGGGCGTGACAGGTTCATTGACTGCTCCGCAGTACAATCCCCTTGGCGGGCGTCTGGATAACTACTTTGCTTCCCACCTGCAGCCGGTCCAGGCCGTCAGTTACGAGCATCTCGCCCGGCGTGACACCGGAGGCTAGCGCGACGGTGTCGCCCTGGGTCGCGCCGACTGTCACCGCGCGCATTTCGACCGTGTTATCCGGCGTGACCACGTATACGAATGTACCTTGCGGATTTCGCTGCACCGCGGCTGCCGGCGCCAGCACCGTATCGCGCAAGGTATCTACCAGCAACCTCACGTTGACGAACTCGTTCGGAAACAAAGCATAGTCATTGTTGGGGAAAACCGCCTTCAGCTTAATCGTACCGGTAGTCGGATCGATCTGGCTATCGAAGGTTTCGAGCGTGCCCGCGGCAAGTTGCGTCTTGAGTTCCCGGTCCAGCGCCTCGACCGCCAACGTCTGCCCGCTCCGCATATCCTTGATTACCTGCTGCAGATTGTCTTCCGGGATGCTGAAGTCCACCGCGATCGGCTGTAACTGAGTAATAATGGCGAGGCCCGTGGTGTCAGCGGCATGGACGATGTTGCCCTGATCCACCAGCCGCAGCCCGATGCGTCCGGTGATCGGCGCCACGATCCGGGTGTAGTCCACCTGTACCTTGGCCGCGGCGACGTTTGCCCGGTCGCTTTGCACGGCGCCGACGGATTGGCCTACGAGCGACTGCTGATTGTCGAAGTCTTGAGCTGCGATCACGCCCTGTTGGTACAAGGTCCGATCGCGCTCCATTAGGAGCTTCGCATTGAGCAGCGTGGCCTGGTCTTTCGCCGTTTGCCCTTCAGCCTGGGCCAATGCGGCCCGATAAGGGCGCGGGTCAATCTCGACCAACAGATCGCCCTGATGCACCGTCTGCCCCTCCTTAAACGCGACGTTCACGATCTGGCCGTCAACCCGGGTCCTAACCGTCACTGTATTGAAGGCAGTCACGGTGCCGATCGCGCTCAGATAACGATTAAGGTCGCCACGCCTTGCGGCCGTCGCGGCAACCGGCATCGGCGGGTGAGCCGCGGCCTTGGCGAGTGCGGCAGTGTTATTCGCCCGATGTACGCGAGCCAGCGAATAATATCCGACGGCCACGGCGAGAATCGCGAATACCGAAATCCAGAGCCACCGCTTGGAGTGCACACTGGCTGGCGGAAGATACGTATCCTTCGCGCTTCCTCCTTGTGGAGCAGTTGAATCCATTGTTCCTAAGTGCTCAGCAGTTGGAGGTCGACGGCGCATCCGCCACTCATCGACGTGAGGCCTGATCATAACCAAGACGCGCTAGTTCCTGAATCGTTCCACTCCCCGATGCTAAGGCAGTAAGTTCGTCCTGGAGTACTTGTAAGGGATAAGGGAGGACGTTCTCCACACCGTAGCCGCGCAGCATCGTCGGAGAGCTTGGCGAATGAATAGCGAATAGCAGGAAAAAATTCGCGAAACCAGATGAAATGAGTGGCGGAGCAGATCAGCAGGCGTCCCCGCGACGATAGGCCATCATCACTGACTCGGAGCTGAAATCGAGCAGCGTGTGAGATTTGGCGTGGTCAATGTTGACGGATTCGCCCGTAAGCGGATTCGTCCGATCGTCAGAACTAGGCTAGGTTGGATTCGACAAAGTCCCAGTTGACGACCTTCCAGAAGGCATCGACATACTTAGGCCGCTCGTTGCGATAATCGATGTAGTAGGCGTGCTCCCAGACATCGCAGGTGAACAGTGGCTTCTGGCCTTTAGTCAGTGGATTGCCTGCGTCTGGCGCTTGCTCTACCGCGAGCGAACCGTCAGGTTTCTGAACTAACCAAGCCCATCCGCTGCCGAACAAGGAATTCGCAGCTTCGCTAAAAATCTTCTTAAAAGCGGTAAGATCGCCAAACGCCTGATCAATTTCTTTAGCCAGGCGGCCGCTGGGTTTGCCGTGCTCCTTCTGAGGTGCGAGACATTTCCAGTAGAAACTGTGATTCCAATGCTGGGCCGCATTGTCGAAGATTGGGCCTGCGCCTGCGCTTTTGACGATCTCTTCTAAGGGCATTTCGGAGAATCGTGAACCGGTAATAAGTTCGTTAAGCTTTTTCACGTAGGTTGCGTGATGCTTTCCGTGATGAAATTCGAGGGTTTCCTCGGAGATGTACGGAGCAAGAGCTTTTTTCGAATAGTCCAAGGCGGGAAGCTTGAAGGCCATGAGTATACTCTCCGGTGTTGATGGTTTATTGCTCGAAGACGGACGGCGCGATCTTTGATCTCAGGACCAGGCGCGATCGCTTCCGACGAACTTAAAACCTCTAAAAGCAATTCGCTAGAAGATGTCGCCAGGACGCCCTCAGGCGCGCGAGCCCGCTAATTACGCCGGCGTCTTGGAGGAGAGGACATTGGCAATTTCAGTTTGGGCTCGCGCGCCTGAGAGCGCTGAAGTTTAGTCTGATGCGGTCTTCGTCACGTGGAGCTTGTTATCGACCTCGCGCACACCTTCAGTCGATTGCGCCAGTCGTTCGGCACGCGCCGCCTCTGCCTCCGAGGCGACCCGGCCGCGTAACGTCACAACGCCGGCAACGGTGCGGACATGGATGTCCCCATGTTCGGTCGCCTCGTCCTCATGTAACGCCGTTTTCACCTTGGCGGTTATCTTGGTATCGGTGAGCGCTGTAGCCGCGCCGTGGTAAGTGTCCTTCGCAGCAGTAGCGGTATCAGAACCAGCGCGCTCCATGGAGTGACCGGCCGCATCCATCGAATCACTCGCGCTAGGGTGTGACTGCGCGAATACCGGACCAGCCATGCTAACGCTTAGAATCGCCGCCGGTACTACGAATTTCCAAGTCTTTTTCAAATTCATAAGCTACCTCTTAACCTTAAAAACCGCTGAGCTAAGCCGAGCTCTCGTCGGCGAGTTGCTTCAGTCAAGCTGTTGAGACTTGAACCATTTTTCGATCGCTTCGCGCTGATCACCGCTGCGCTCCTGAATTCGGCCGATCAACTTTTCCATGCTGCCCTCAGCCGCAGTCACGTCATCATCGGTCACCTTGCCCCACTTGCGCTTGATCTCTCCGCTGAGTTGCTTGAACTTTCCCTTGAGCTGATCACTGTTCACCTGGATAGTGTGCTCCCTTTTTGAATTCCGGCGTCAAGTTGCCGGTAACCTGAGATACAGCAAGAGCAAGGCCATGAAGAGTTGAGGATTTCCCTCAACAATTCAGATCTTTACAAAGTAATTTTTGCAGGCTACCAGCGCCGAGCCGCTCTCAAGCCGCTGGCTGGATTTGCGGAATCGAATTAAGAATTGGCCGGGTGAAATTTTCGGAAATGTCAGCCGAATTGATGGGCGGATCAGGGGGGAACCGGAGAGAGCATTGGAGTCTGTAATTTGGGCAGCGCGCCGATTACGACGTCGGCTTTTGCGGTCAAGCCTTCGGTGGCTGCATAGTCATGATCATCGAACGCGCGTCGCGCACTGCTGGCCAGGCTTTCCGCGGCCTTTAAGCGCGCGGCATCCTGGTTGCTGAGGCCTATGCGATTCACTCGGCCGAGCGCGTCCTGCACTACATTGAGGTTCCGCTCAGCCTCATCGCGCGGATTCGCGACAGCCGGCGTCTCGAGCGGCGTCGCTTCCGCAGCCATTGCGCCGTCGGACGGCGTCGGCTTGACGGAAGGCGATCCTTCAAGGGTCAGGCCGCTGGTGGTCGGCTCAGCGATCGGGGTCTTGGGCACAGGTGTCGACTGTGTCACTGCGGGAGACTCTGAGCCAGTTATTTCGGGCCTTTTGCGAGGTCTCCGAGGCTTGGCGTTTACCACGCGAGGAGTGGACGCCGTCGCAGATGCGGCTGGAACCGGCGGAGCTTTTGAGCTGCTTACGGTCTCAGCCGGCGCTTTGGTGGGCGCGACGATCCGGGAAATCTCCGCGCAGGCGACAAGAACAAATGACAAAATTCCCAGTGCTACATCGCGCAGACAGGAGCGCGCAGCGCGCAACTCAGTGAAACGCAGGGGCTTTGGACGCAGTCGAACCATCTATGGCAGCGGTCAAGGCGATAGTGCAGATGGTGCCGCGCTTGATCTGTGAATCCAAGTCAATTTTGCCGCCATTTAATTCCACTGCGCGCTGGGCAAACGGTAGGCCGAGACCGTTACCGCCAGACTTAGTTGTGTAGTACAGGTCAAAAATTCGTTCAAGTTGGGTCTCGCTGATGCCTTGGCCCTCGTCAGCTATCTTTATCTCAACTAGTCTACCTTGTCGTTCTGTCGCCAACCGAAGCTTTCCGCCCTCTGGCATCGCCTCGACTGCATTAGTCATTATATTCGAAAGGGCTTCAGAGATCATTCCGCGATCGGCGCGCGCGACCAGCGGCTCGCAGGCGAGATTGAACTCGACGATTATCTTCTCATAGCGCAAACGCGCAGCAAGCTCGCGAACGAGCGTGTTCACTTCAAAGTCGGTCGGCTTCAAATCGGCTGGACGAGTGAATTTCAGAATCGCCTCGATCGCCTGGTCGACCCGATCGACTTCTTGGCGCAGGCGGTCAACGTGACGTCCGACGCTGTCACCGCCCTCCTGCCGGAGCAGTTCGAGTCGCATGTTCATACCATGCAGGGGGCTGCGCAGCTGGTGCGCCATTCCAGAGATCAGGGCGCCCATGCGTGACAGCCGGTTCGAATGGTCGAGGGCGGTCTCGAGTTCCCTAACCGGTCGCATATCGCGAAAAACCATCAGTAATCCAGCGGGCGTATGTCCCTGACCAACCCGGAAAAAGGAGATCAGAAGACCCGATCCATCCGGCAATTCGACTGGAACGTTATGCGCTTCGACGCCGGTCGTGATCGTCGAATTCACCAGACTGACTAACGGATGCTCCGCCCCGAGCAAGGTAGCGAGAGGGATGCCTTCGACGGTCCTCGCGTCAGCTGCGAAGCATTCTTTGGCGGGCGCATTCGCGAACAGCACGACGGTTTCCGCGTCGAGCAGTGCGACCGCATCGCCGAGTGAACGAACCACGTCGAACAGATGGCTGCGTTCGGCGCCAAAGTGCGAACGGCTGATCCGAACCTGCTGCGCCAACTCATTGAACTTGGCGGCGAGCGAACCCAATTCCCCGTTTCCGGTGATCGGCACCTCGGCTTTGCCGCCGGCGGCGAGCAATTCGAAACCGCGTCGGATCGCGGTAAGCTGCCGCAGGATCTGATTAGCCATCAACGAGATTGCCAGCCAGGCAATCGCTGCAATAGCCAAGGTCGCGAGTACAATTGCGGCCACGAAGTGGCGCAGTTGAGCCTCGATGAGGTCGGTTGAAACTTCGACCGCGATAGTCGCTATCTTGCGATTTTCAATCGCGACATCGCGCCGCACCGAGTACATGCCGCCGCGGAGCAATTGGGGCAGCAGTGTGGTCGTGAGCCAAAGCGAACCCCCAGACTTCAAATCGGCAAGCGGGCGTGTCGGCCTGAGCTGAGTACCTTCGCCTTGCCCTTCACCCGCGACGACTATCGTGCCATCTGGCGCCAGGATGCAGACGTTGACGACAGCGCGGCCAAAAGCCTGAGTCGAGTCGAGTAATTTTCTGAGCGCGACGGAATCCTTCAGCGAATTGTCGAACTGTCCTTCCGGGCTTCGTACGGTCGAGACTTGCATCAAGTCGAAGATTTGGTTGATCATGAGGTCGGCGCCGCGCGCAAGGTCGTCCACTGAGCTGGCCGCCAGATAATCCAGCGCAACCAGCCCCATAGCCAGGATTGGAATGAGGAGCAGACCGAGAATTACCGTCGCGAGTTTCGCGCGTAAACGCATTCAGTTCCAGAACCTTCGTGCAGCAGAGACCTGCTTGGGCGAGGTGATCATGTTGGCTGCCCGAAGCGCTCAAGCTTGTTGTACAAAGTCTTGGCGCTGATTCCGAGCACCTCGGCGGCGCGGGTTTTGTTGCCGCCGGTAAAGTCGAGAGTGCGCGTGATCATCTCCTTCTCCACGTCGTCCAGTGTTGAGCCGAGCTGGATTTTTACAAAACCTTCATTATCCGAACCGACGGCGCGGAAATCCTGCGGCAGATCGTGCTTGCGGATAATGCGATTTTCGCAAACGATTATCGCGCGCTCAATGATGTTGCGTAGCTGCCGGACATTGCCCGGCCACGGATGCGCGCGCAAAATCTCCATTACCTCATCGTCAACGCCGTCAATTTCCTTGTGATTTTGCCGTGCGTATTGCGTCAAAAACATTTGCAGGAGCTGCGGCAGATCGTCGCGGCGCTCCCGTAGCGGCGGCAACTGGATGTTGAAGACATTGAGGCGATAAAACAGATCCGAGCGCAATTTACCGTCGCGCACGGCCTGCTCGATGTCGCGATTGCAGGCGGCAAGAACGCGAACATCGAGCGGAATCTCGACGGTGCCGCCGACCCGGCGCAGCTTCTGTTCTTCGATCACCCGCAGCAGCTTAGCCTGCAGTTCGGGCTTCATCTCCGTAATCTCGTCGAGTAGCAAGGTGCCGCCATTGGCCAGCTCGAAGCAGCCTTCTCGCCGGCGGTCAGCGCCCGTGAACGATCCGCGCTCGTGACCGAACAGCTCGCTCTCCATGAGAGTCTCGGGAATCGCGGCGCAATTGATCGGAACATAAGCACCCGTCCGTCGCGGCGACATCTCATGGATCGTGCGGGCGACCAACTCCTTGCCGGTCCCGCTCTCGCCGGTGATTACCACCGACGCTGCTGACTCCGCCAACTGCTCGACCGCCGCCAGCACTCTGCGCATCGGCAGCGACTGGCCGAACAACGCCCCCATTTCCCCTACACTGATTAGCCTTCGCCGCAACGATTGGTTCTCTGAACGGATTTGCAGATTCTCCACGAGATTTTTGAGAATCTGGCGAAGATGCGTCGGATCGACCGGTTTGCGCAGGTAGTCGAGCGCCCCTAATTTGATGGCCTGCACGGCGTCCGGAATCTCGCCGTGACCCGAGATCATGATTGCAGGTAGGTAGATTCCCAACTCGCGCACGTCGCGCAATAATTCCAGTCCGTTCTTGCGCGGCATCTTGAGGTCCGCGATCAGAATATGCGGGTGAAAGCTGTTGATTAGTTCAAGGGCATTTTCACCGTCTTGGGCTACTTCTCCCTTGTATCCCCATGCTTCGAGAGATTCCCGCCATTCCTGGTGCGTTGAGACCTCATCTTCTGCGACAAGAATTCGCGTTTCTAGCGCCATTTTGCCCCTCGAGATCCTTCGGGCCAATCAGCATTAAAGATGCCTAATAAATTCTTCTGCGAATTCAGTAGAATCTCCGTTCAATTCTCCAATAATTGCACGATGTGAGTAAAAATTACACTCTCTCGAAATTATCTCTGCTTCTACCACTGTCACTGCGACTGGGCTTCTACCACTGTCACTACGACTGGAACCAAAGTCTTAGACTCTGCCCTCAGGAAAGCTTTATCGGGAATCCAGAAGAATCAACCATGCTCGTCATCGGAGATTAAAAAGCCGTTAGCGCCTAATAGTTTAATGGAGGCGTACCGTACAGAGTCCAGCTCGGTGGCCCCATCGTTGCACTCGTCAGTAACCAGACCGCGCGTAATTTCGCGGTCAAATTTGCAAAATGGAGACGGAACTTATGGACCACAACAAAGGCGACAAGAGCGGAATGGATAAATCGAAGGATCAGCAGGGCGGTCACCAGGATCCTCGGCGGCAGTCGGAGCAGCAGCAAAAGACCGGTCATAACCCTGCGCATCAGCAGAATCCGTCGCGTCCGGATGATAAGAGCGCGGGTCGCCCGAGTGATCCGATGAGAAGCGATAAGCACGGCTCTGAGCGTCCGAACAAGTAATCCATCTCAACCATCCTCCGGCTGCTCGAGTGCGGGCGGCGGTGCTGATTGGCGACGACTCCGGGGCGGCGCGGATTAAATCCGGCCGCCCTTCCTTCTGTTCCCGAAAGAACATATCGGCGGCCCGCTTGAGGGCCTTGCTCCGGTCCGTTCGTTAGGATTCGCTTTCGTATTCTGTCATACTTAGCGCCTGCTCGACTTAGGCGTCTGCTTTGCCTGAAAGGATGCGATGTCGCAGCGAAGCCGACTCGTCACCGTTTTCATTACGACCGCCGCAATCTTGAGCGCCTGCCTGGCCATCGACTTCGTAGTGTGGCGGCTCGCCCTTAAAGCCAGTCACACCGTGGCCTACCATCGGATGACCATTGAACGTGTTCGCGATTTGGTCGCGGCGGTTGCGGACGCCGAAACCGGACAACGGGGTTATCTACTTACTGGGAAAGATTCTTATCTGGAGCCATACGATAATGGTGTCGCTCAGGCGCGCATTCTGCTTGCTGAGTTGCGACAGACGGGGATGCACGAGCTCTCCGTCTCCGATGTCACCGAGATTGCCACACTGGTCGCTGCAAAACTCGAAGAGCTCAGCGAAACTATTACATTGCGTCGCACGCAGGGATTACCGGCAGCACAGCGATTAGTCGAAACCAACCGCGGCAAACGGGCAATGGACGCATTGCGGCTACGGGCGGCGCAGCTGATTGCGGCCCAAGAGTCAACTTTGGACGCGGTAATCGATCGCGCGGCTGATCTCGAGCGCTATCGGACAATAGTCTTCGCCGTCAGCGGAACGCTGAACCTGCTCGTGCTGCTCTGGGCCTTTCGGATGATCAGGCTAGAATCCGCGAGCCGCGAAGCCGCCTTGCTCGAGCTCCACCGGCAAAAGGGCTTGGTCGACGTCACGCTGATGAGCATTGGGGATGCCGTTATCGTCACCGATAATGGCGGACGGATAACCCTTCTCAACGAGGTGGCCGAACAACTGACCGGGTGGAAGAAATCTGATGCCATCGATCAACCATGCGGTCAAGTTTTTCACATCGTTAACGAGACGACCAGGGAGGTCGTAGAAAGCCCGGTCGACGTAGTGCTGCGCCTCGGCACGATTGCGGGGCTCGCCACTCATACTCTGCTGATTCGAAAGGATGGCAGTGAGATTCCGATTGACGACAGCGTTTCGCCAGTAAAGGATGCCGCGGGCCGGACCCTTGGCGTCGTACTCATTTTTCGTGACGTTGCCGTGCAACGAACCGCCGAGCACGTATTGGTTGAAAGCAACCGCGCCTTGGCCGCAGCCAACGCGGCGAAAGATCAATTTCGCGCGACCCTGTCGCACGAACTGCGAACCCCGCTGACGCCGGTGCTGGCGGTGCTGACGGCCTGGGAAAGTCGCAACGAATTGCCCGCCGCGATGGTTAGTGACGTCCGCATGATGCGGCGCAATATCCAGGACGAGGCCCGCCTGATCGACGATCTACTCGACCATGCGCGAATAGCGACGGGTAAGTTATCGCTTAATCCAGAAATGCTGGACCTGCACGAGGTTATGCGTATGGTCATTGAGACGGCGCGCGGCGCCGTCAATGACAAGAGTCTCGAGCTGTCGTTGCACTTCGACGCCGCAGATGCCTACGTCGAAGCCGATCGGGTTCGGATGCAGCAGATTTTTGCAAACATTCTGAATAACGCGATCAAATTCACGCCCGCCGGCGGCCGAATAGATATTATGAGCGCCAACGACCGCGAAGGTCGCGTCAGCCTGACAGTCGCCGATACCGGGATCGGTATGGGCGCCGACATTCTTCAACGACTTTTTCAACCTTTCGAGCAGGACCGGGAGGCGATGGCGCACGGAGGTTTGGGTCTGGGGATGGCGATCGCGAAGGCGCTGGTCGGGTATCATCAAGGCGCCATCTCGGCTGAAAGTGCCGGACCCGGCAAAGGTTCGACCTTCACCGTCTCGTTTGCCACCGCCGAGGCCCACCAAACCGCGAGGGCAGTGGCCAGCACGAGCGCGGCTCCGGCGGCGCCACGCGGGGCGGCTATTCTAATCGCAGAAGACCATGTTGATACAGCCGAGGTGATGACTCGACTGCTATGCAATCTCGGCCATCAAGCCGAGAGCTGCGGTACGCTCGCGGAGGCCCTCGTTCGGATTAGGCAACGCCATTTTGATCTGATTATTACCGACGTCGGCCTGCCCGACGGAACCGGCATCGAGCTGCTTCATCATATACGCGAACAATCGTCCATCCCTGCCATCGCGATGACCGGCTACGACACCGAGACTTACAAAACAGAATATGAAAAAGCCGGCTTCAACGGCTATTTGACGAAACCCGTAAGCTTTGATCGACTCGACGCGATGATTAGCCAGCTCCTGCAAGCTTATCACAACGACGGAAGCGCCGCGGGCTGAGCGTGAATCTATGAGTTCGAATTTCGCATTGGGCAGCTGTTGAAATGCTTTCGATTGGAGTAGCTCGCAGACTCGCCTGCTCGCTACGATAGCGTAGTAGGTAAAATCTTCAGACCGCGCAGCCGTCGTCGGCACTCGCATTAATAATTACTTGATTGCCCGCGTCTTTTGATTCGGCTCTTTTGGCTCGCCTATTGCTCGCTTCGTCTGGGAGCGCGCCCGCGACCCTAATCGGAAGCTAAGCGGACTGAAGGCGCCAACTCCTCGGGAGAAACATGATGAATGAGTTCAAAATCGACCTGAAAGCTCTCAAAGAACGCGCTCGCAAGCATATGGAACAGGGGGCAGTCACGGAGAGCTATAAGGGCAACCGCGAGGCCGTGGTCAATGTACTCAATGAAGCCTTGGCGACTGAGTTGGTCTGCGTTCTGCGCTACAAGCGCCATTACTATGCCGCTTCCGGGATCGACTCAGACGCGGTTAAAGCCGAGTTCCTGCAGCATGCAACAGAGGAGCAACAACATGTGGACTGGATTGCCACTCGTATAGTCCAGCTCAATGGCGCTCCGAATTTCAATCCCGAGGGCTTGGCCTCGAGAAGTCACTCGGAATACGCGGAAGGCACCACTCTCGTCTCGATGATCAAGGAAGATCTGTTTGCCGAACGGATCGCGATCGAATCGTATTCCGAGATCGCACGCTGGCTCGGGGACGCGGACCCGACTTCGCGCAAACTGATCGAGGAGATTCTTAAGGCTGAAGAGGAACACGCCGAAGACCTCAAGAGTCTGCTCGAAAAGCAATAGCGTTTAAGCCAGGAGTATGAACTTTATAACGGAGGGAATCAGGTGAGGCTGATATTATTCGTTTTGTTAATCCTTCTGTTGATTGGAGCTCTGCCAGCATGGCCCTACAGCACTGGATGGGGTTATTATCCGAGTGGCGGGCTCGGCGGAATAATTATTATCCTCCTGGTTCTGGCACTACTCGGAGTGATATGAAGCGCCAGGAGCTAAGATGAATAGCCGCAAGTACGCTACAATATCGTTTTTTGGAATCGCGGCCTCGGTCATATCGCTTTTGGCTATTGCCGGATGCAAGGACACCTCCGCCCTGCTGCCGCACAAGCTCGTGGCAACCGCCGGTGAGCACTCAATCCCCATGTATCCAGATGAGCCAACTTTCCTGAAAGTAGCGGGACGCGCGCAACAGGGTGGCGTCAGCGGCGCGGTCGGTGACGTGCAAAAACAGTTCGAGGCGAAACAGATCGACGATCAGACCGCCGTCGATATAGTCTCGAGCGATAGCAATGGCGCCGAAGTCCGGATCAGCAACGGTCCCATGCGCGGACAGATTGGATTTGTCGCTGCGCAGAATGTGGACTAATCGCAGCAGAAGCGGAATCCCGAGCGGGACAGCGGCGAATCGCGACTGTTGCGCATATCACCGCGGAAACTAGTCACCGCGGAAACTAGCCCCGGCCAGTGAGAAGCGATCGCTCGAAGACAACCGGCTGAGATGTTACTTACTGGGAGCTGGTATTCTGCCCTGAACGGAATGATCAAAGCCGGGCAGAATTGCTTGAATGAAGGCATTCCGAAGAACCTCCACAATCGCCTGCCAAGTGCTCAAATTCGGGCCGTCCAGCCGGCCCTTGAGATTAACCTCGGTCGCAACCTGCTGAGTCTCCCGGCTCTTCAGAAGATGCGCCGCACCGCCAATCGCCAGTTCTTTAGCCTGATGCAAAACGCCAGTGTTTTTGTCCTTTTTATAGTTGTACACTTCGATGTTCGCGAACATTGGCTTGACATATCCAGTGATCTCCTGGTTGTCAACGGTTACTTGAGAATACACCGACAACTGCCCCGCGGCCACGTCGAAGCGTCCATAAGCGCGTAACAGATTATTCATTGATTGCAGGCTGGTCCCGACAATCGCAATGCTTATCGTAAAGGCAGGACCTTCCGGGCGAGCGAGAAAATCTCCAACTACCTTGGTCGCGCCGGTGTCCATGAATTTTCCTTGAAGGAGCAAATTCGCCGGACCCTGCTGCTCGTGGTTCGATAAGTTCCTCACGGCCAGGTTGGCATCATCGAGAACAAGCCGATAGTGCGGATTCTTGGTTTCATCCGTAAACGCAAAGCTGCTATGCCGTACATCTAATTCACGCACGTCAATGTGTACTTTTGGCCGGTTGTTCTGTTTGTGAATCTCTTTGCCCACTTCTTTTATCCGCCGAGTCTCGGCCTGCTGAGTCGCTGTCTTGTGAACATAGTCAACCTTGACGCCGTCGATGGTCGCGATATCGACCTCAGCGTTGGTAACGGCGGGTGAATATTCGATTTCGCCGCTGCTTGATAGGTGGCCTCCGTCCAGCGTGACATTAGCTGCGCGAATCTCGGGAGCAAATGCACTCAGCGGCGCATTTTTTATAGCGAAACGTACGCGTCCGCCCGGAAATGGTTTCTCAAGAAAATTAGCATTGCCGTCAATGGTCGCTCTGCCAGTGTCGAAGACGACGAGAGTCGCTTGCAGTTTGGATGGATAGATGTCGTTGGGTGACTGGATGTTGCGGATATTGTCGCTCGTAAAGTTGACTTTCGCCAAGTGCAGGGGCGGACTTGCAGGGTCTTGGATATAAACCATGTCGCCGTCGACGATGGTGAAACGATTTATCTTGAGCGGATATACCTGCTCGAGAACGTCTTGCCATCCCTCTTGTTTTAAGGGGACCTTGCCGTGGGTCTCAGCGGCCAACTGCTGCCGGTTGATGTGCAGCCGGGGCTGGGACAGGAGGATGTCGGCAACCACGCGCCGCGCCAGGAGTTGCCGCCAATCGATGCGGAAGCGCAGCAGGTCAGCGTCGGCAACCGGCGGACTCGGATGCGCCAGCTGTACTATTGTTAGTCCGCGCAGGCTAAGGGTGCCGTCGAGCAACTGGAGGTGGGCGCGCGCCAGGGTTACGCGATAACCTTTGAGCGTCCGGTTCATCGCCGCTTCGGTCCTGGCGCGTACGATGTCATCGAGGAAATAGGACGTTATGCAGACCGCTGCTACAAGCAATGCGAATGAACTGCTTAACACCAGAAGGATCGGATGTTTGTGGTAGGGCCGAGTCGCTAATGACGAAGAGGACATATTATACGGTTTGTCTTGCCGAAAGTTCTGAGAGGTTTGCGCTTTAGTCTGGGAGTCTCTGCGACGAAGCCCGGTGGTTCTGCGTTTGATGTGCAGAAGATATGCCATCTTTCTTTTCTGCGAATTTCCACTGCATCGGTTTAAATCGTTGAGTTTTGCTTCGGAAATATTTACACTTTTTGTCCTATAAATATGGAAATCCCTTCAAAGCTTCGGCGCCAGTCCTTCGCCGCGCTTCTCCTCATCAGCTGTCTCGTGGCGCTCGGCACGGGGTGCGCGAATCAAAATGCATTGCCGCAACCGACGGTGCCTGTCGTGGCGCCGCCGCCGGCGCCCTCGCCACCGATAAGCACCGGCAGCAACATCACACACCCCGCGATCGTACAATCGAAAACTGTAAAGGCCTCCTATCAGGGCGCCGCCACTGCCGGGCATGTGACCTCCAGCGGCGAGCCATACGACCCCAACGCTCTGACGGCGGCATCGCGTACTTTGCCGATTGGTTCAACGGTTAAAGTAACTAATCCCAGTACCGGCCGAGCGGTTAAAGTGCGCATCAATGACCGCGGACCCTTTGTTCACGGCCGAAGTTTGGACCTTTCTAAGCACGCCGCCGAGAAGATCGGCCTTACTCACAAGGGCGTAGCTCGAGTCAAAGTGACGCCTTTGAATTCACATACAAAAACCGCTGAGTCTCAAACGTCGTCTTCAAGCGAAACGCCGGTGGCGGACAAAAACACCGCGGGTACATCACAAGACCCCGCCGCCGAACAGTAATATCAGGCCCTGCTGATCACCCCCGGACAGACGGGCGATTGGACGGTTTCGCGGCGCCGTTGGTGGAGTGTCTGGTCTTGGGCGGCGGCGTTATCGAAATCTGGAGCAAGTGGCCGCCAAGATCGAAGGAGTGAGTAATCGGGTCGCCATTGACCTGGACTTTCGCGCGGTTGGCCGTGACGCCAGTCACGCGCGGCGCGGCGCTATCCGATCGTCGGGCGCGCAGCATGGCAAAGGCCAAATCGGTATAGACCCCCACCAACTCATCGACGCTAAGTCGCCCGCGCGGATCGTACCAGCGCGCCACCGAGGTCAGCATCTGCAGTAGTACAAAGGTCGTGACGCGCGAGTCCTCGACGATGAACTCACCGGCCGCCACGCCACGTTCGACGATCGCGTGGACCTTATCGGTGTAGAGGCGCTGCAATTGTTTAACCGCGCGATAATTTCTGGGGGTCAGGCTGCGCATCTCCGTCATCAGAACGGTGGCCTCTTTGCGGTTGACGATATGGTAACCGACGTGGAACGCGACGAATTTGCGCATCTGCTGCGCGGGCTCCGCGATGCCGGCGATGGTGTCGTCGAACTCGTGCAGCAACTTCTCGGTGCTATCTTTCATCAACCAGAAAAGGAGCTGCGGTTTGCTCTCGATGTAGTTGTAGAGCGAGCCCGCTTGCAGGCGCAGCTTGCTTGCCAGGAGACGCAGATTCATGCCCTCGTAGCTGCGCTCAGCGAGCAGTTCGATCGCCGCGGCGCGCAGATTACGTAGCGTCTCTGGACCTCGTGAGCCGGGTTTCCGCATCAAGTTTGCCTCATCGGCGTGGCTGTCCGCTTAGCCTCCAGTCTGCCTGTTTCGGCTGCGCCGTGAAAGGCGATGACGAGAGCTTGACAGACCTGCGCGAATTATTCTAGAAACAAACATGCGTTCGTTTATAAAACGGCCGGCCGTTAGTTAACAACAATCGGCAGAAATGTGAAGAGGAGTTCAAACGATGCCAGAATTCGACTTAGTGGTGAAGAACGGGATGATCGTGGACGGGACACGGGCGCCGCGGTTCCGCGATGACATCGCAATCAAGGACGGGCGCATCGCCAAGATTGGGCGGGTGCAGCCGCACGAGGCGGCCAAGGTGCTCGACGCCAGCGGGCTGATCGTAGCGCCGGGCTTTATCGACTTGCACACGCATTACGACGCGCAGATTTTCTGGGATCCGTATCTGTCAATTTCGAGCTGGCACGGCATCACCTCGGTGGTGATCGGCAACTGCGGCTTCGGCTTCGCGCCAGTGCACAAGCAGGATCACGAGCGCGCGATGCTGACGATGGTGCGGACCGAGGCGATTCCGCTGGCGTCGATGCAGGCGGCGATGAAGTTTGACTGGGAGAGCTATCCGCAGTTCATGGACGCGCTCGATCGGCAACCCAAGGGCGTCAATCTGCTGCCGAATGTGCCGATGAATCCGCTGCTCGGCTACGTCATGGGCATTGACGAGTCGAAGACCGGGCGGATGCCGACCGCGCAGGAGCACGCGACGATGCGGCGGCTGCTCAACGAGGCGATGGACGCCGGGGCCAACGGCTGGTCGGCGCAGCGTTTGAAGCCGGACGGGCCGTCGTCGGTGCAGCGCGATTTCGACGGTTCGCCGATGAACACCGACATCATGCACGACGAGACCTGCTTCGAGATGGCGAAGGTGCTGGGCGAGCGCGGCGAAGGCTTCCAGGAGCTGACGCTGGTGAGCTGGGATCCTAAGCAGGATGCGAAGCACTTCGAGGAGCTGGCGGAGCTGAGCGGGCGGCCGATCATGTACCAGGCGGTGGCGACGCAGGACCGCTATCCGCATCGTCATCGGAACACGTTGAAGTGGCTGGAGCGCTGCCGTCAGAAGGGCTTGCGGATTTACGGCCAGGGCGTGACCACGGACGCCGGCCTGAGCTTCACTTTCGAGGACTGGAATCTGTTTGACGATTCGGACGCGTGGCGCGAGTGCACAACCGGCACGGTGGCGGAGCGGCAGCAGAAGCTCGGCGATCCGCGCAAGCGCGAGGCGCTCAAGAGCCAGATGCCACGCGAGAGCCTGATCACGAGCTACTTTGATCAGATCATCATCACGGATTGCGTCAAGGCGGAGAACAAGAATCTCGAGGGGCTGACGCTGCGCAAGGCGGCGGCGCAGACCGGCAAGCATCCGGTGGATGTGATGCTGGACTTGGCGGTGTCGGAGGGGCTCAAGACCGAGTTCTTTGCGCCGGCGGTCAATCAGGACATGGATTTGATGAAGGACCTGGTGGACACGTCGAATATCGCCTTCGGGGTTTCCGACGGCGGGGCGCACACCAAGTTCCTAACTGCGGGACGTTATCCGACCGAAGGTATTGTGAAGTTCTGCCGCGAGAAGGGCTGGCTGTCGCTGGAAGAGATCCACTGGCGGCTGAGCGCGCTGCCGGCCTTCTGCGGCGGCTTCAAGGATCGCGGTTTCCTGCGCGAGGGCGCGCCGGCCGATGTCGTGGTCTACGACTTCGACAAGCTCAACGTGAAGCCGATCGAGATCCTTCACGACCTACCAGGCAACGAGTGGCGGCGCGTGCAGAAATCCGAAGGCTACCAGTGGATGATCGTCAACGGGCAGGTGACCTTCGAGGGTGATCAGTGCACGGGGGCGACGCCGGGCAAGCTGCTGCGCCACGGCGTCGGGGCCTGATTCCGACGATACCGAGACCGCAGAATAAGCAAGACTAAAGCAGACGGCCGGTGGGCATCGCCCACCGGCCGTCATTGTCAGCGCCGGTACGTCAGCAAAAAGCGTTAATAGATGGTATCGGGCGCGCGATCGCGCAAACTTCAGGGCTCACGCACCTCAAGCGCCCGCATGAAGTCATTGAGCAGATCGCGCCAGTGTTCGATACCAACCGAGATGCGCACTAGCGATTCGGTAATTCCTGCCGCTTTCAGCTCATGCGGCGTGAGCTCACTGTGCGTCGTCGTCAGCGGATGACAGGCGAGGGTCTCGACGCCGCCGAGACTGACTGCGTTCCTGCCGATCTGTAAGCGGCGCAGGAAATCGAAGGCGCCGGCCTTGCCGCCTTCTATCTCAAGCGAGAGCAGGGAGCCCGGATAATCGGTCTGCGCGTCCCGAATGCGAAGCTGTTCCGGATTGGTGAAGAGCGAGGGATAAATCACCCGCTTGACGCGCGGATGGGTAGCGAGTTGCTCGGCGATGCGCTGCGCATTTTTGCTCTGACGATTCATGCGCAGGGCAACCGTCGAGAGTCGCGAATCCAGAATCCAACACTCGTCCGCTTGCAGGATGTTGCCCAGCAGCGCGCGCACGCCGCGCAGATGCTGGACTAGCTTGCCATCCGCGGCGAGCACTGCACCGGCCAGCAAATCGCTGAACCCGCCGAGGAATTTGGTCGCCGAATAGATGACGAGATCGGCGCCATGAAGCAGAGGGTGCTGAAAGGTTGGGCCGAGCAGAGTGTTGTCTACCGCGAGCAGGGGATGGTTCTTGTGACGCGCGATCGCCTCGGCAGCCTGTTTGAGATCGGTCATGATCAGCGTGGGGTTGGCCGGCGTTTCGATCAGCACGAGGCGCAGATCGTCGTGCCCGGTAATCGTGGCCGCCAGGCTTGCCGAATCGCCGGCCGGCACCGGAATGGCGATAAAGCCCAACGGCTCGATGAGCTGGTGAATAAGATGCTGCGTCCCGCCGTATAATGGCTGCGTATACAGTAATGAGCCGCCGCGCTCGAGGAAGCCGGTCAGGACCGTGAAAATGGCGGCCATCCCGCTATTGAACAGCGCCGCCGCCGTTGCACCGCGTTCTAACGGCACCAGGTGATCCTCGGTAATTTGCGCGTTCGGATGGTTGAGCCGCGCGTAGATCAGTTCCTGGCCCTCTTCCGGCGCAGGCGCGATCTTCCCCAGCACAATCGCGAACGCCCGTTCGGCCGCCTCCGGGCTCGAGAATACATAGGTCGAACTCCGATAAACCGGTGGTCGGGCCGAGCCGACCGATAACTCGGGATCGAAGCCACTGGTCAGAACCGCGGTCTCGGGCCGCACTCGATAAGATAGCGTCGGCATAAGCCCCTCCTTTGCTCGCGCGCTCATCCAATCATAGCGGAGTGCGGGCGTAGTCCCATCACCGAAATCGGCTTGGCATAGGAGCGGCCTCAGGGAAAGTGACGATGACGCCGGATCAAATCGACCTGACCGATCTCGACTTTTTATGGATGGAACGCAAAGCCATTTATCTATTCGCGATCGTTTATTCGTTCGTGATCGTCACCGGGTTGCCGTCGAGCTTGGTGAAGGTGATGCTGAACTTCTCATGATAGGTCGGCGCCATATCCCTGAGATAGCTGATGGCCACCGCTTCGCCCAGCGTCAGCGACCAGTCGGTATCCTTACGCCAGTGGATGCCGGCGTGCACGCCGTGACCGAAGCTGACGTTGCGCGCGAGTTTGTTTAATTCGCCGCCAATTGTGATCGCTCCCGCATCTGAGCCGGTATAGGCAACGAGCGAGAGTCCATCGCTCGAGGGGACGAGCGGATTCGGAATGACATAGCTCTCGTCGAAGAAGAACTTCAGCATCGTGATGCAAGCGCCGCCGACGGTGCCGTGGCCGGTGGGGTAGGACGGATGGGTTGGCGAACCTTCCGGAAAGGCCTGTGACAGCAGATAGGTCCCGTGTTGGCTGAAGCTCTGCGCCACCGCTCGCGAGTTCAGAATATTACTCGCCAGATGAGCCTCGATTTTACTCTGGTTGCCGCTCAGAATCTGCTGCACCACGCCGCCGCCCGCCTCCGGTCGATGGATCAGATGCACCAGCCACTTCTGCCACCAGACGCGCTGCAGCGCACGCGTCGCGACCGTGCCTAGCGCCGCCGCGACATCCGGTCCGCCGAAAGTACAGAAGCTGTTCTGTGTCCGTGATCCTACATAGGGGTTACCGGGGTTCACCGGTGTATTCAAAGTCCCCAGAACCAGCAAAGCGATCAGGTACTCCTGATACAGAACGTCGATGTGAGTATAGGCCGCCAGGCCCCGCCCATCGTGCAGATAGCGCAGGACCGAGTCAGGTTGATTACGCAGTCCGGTGTCGATGCCATTCTGTACTTTGAAGAACGTCGTCGTGTCGGTCATGTAGTCGATGCCCGGCAGATACGTCGTCAGTAACTGATCAATCGACAACTGGCCCAGAGCCGTCGGCGTGATCATCAATTGCGACATGTAGGGTCCGACGGTTTCGCCCGGGAAATTACCGCGGAACAGAAGATTGGGAGTAACGTTCCCGCTGCCGTCGCGCGGCCCGCGGTAGTCAGTTTGGGCGCCCAGCTCCGCCGCAGCCGCAGCCGCCGTCGAGTTCGCGATGTAGTCGGTGAAAGCGACATCCCGCAGCATCGAAGCCCAGTACATCTCGATCAACTGCGTGCCGTAGGCCGAACTCGAAATCTGGTCAAACGGCGGAACCACCGGCAGCCCGGCCGGATCGCCGGGTGAGGGCGCGTTGCCGAACTGCGCGGAATCGCTGCCGCAGAGATCGAAGGCATAGGCGCCCTGCGGGCCGTTCTGCGTGCGCGTGCCGCCGATGATCATGGCTTCGAAGTCGCTGTTTTTGCCGCTGTTCAGCGCTTTCTTGAAAGACAGCCAGGCGGCCGGATTGACCACGCCGATATCGTCCTGCAGGAGGCCCTTGCTGTAGCTCGCGGACTTGTCGGAGTAGCGTTGTTCGTCGCCATTCGTGGTATGCGGAGGAACCGGAATTTGGGATTCCTGAGTCGCGGTTGCGACGCGCAACGCGAAGGACTCGCGGACCCGTGGATTAGAGATGCTTGGGGATAGGTTCGTACTCGCCGCCGCGGAGCTGGTCGCGTCGGCGGGTTCGGCGAGCGCACCACCAGCCGCACCGAGCACTCCGGCCGCGACGGAGACCATCCCCACCCGCCCGATAAAGCTGCGGCGGCTAAGGCCCTCTTGCTTCGAAGCCGAAGGCGAAGAAGCTTCCTTCGGCCCGAATCCTAAGGTCGATACGGTCGCGGGGTCTTTAGGTAACATCCAACTCTCCTGTTCTGGCGGCCCCGCTTTTTTTGCTTCTATCTATCTATCTATCTATCTATCTATCTATCAGGCGTTTAAAAGGATTGAACAGAGTTGTTCGATCGTGTCATCGAGCACAACACCGTTTTTGCACATACCGGATGTTGCGGGCAAGCTTGCTGAAGTAATCCGAAGGATGGTGTCGCGTGAGTGTCAGCTTCGCGAAAGTGCGGACGAGAGCATAGTCCTTCGCGTCTTGAGAAACATCTTTGAAATCAGGTAGTTAGTGGCCGGACAAAGGATTGTCTACCGAGAGGATTCGCAGAGCGAGAAGATAAAGTCCTCCAAAGTCGTCGATTTTGCTGGTTTGCTCACGGCATACTAATTGCTAGATAGACTTTTGGCGCGTTGCTTCTTTCCCCGAGAACTCTGCGCTTATGTCCCCAAGCTAGGCCGGGCTGTATTCCGTTGGCCTTCCCCAAACCAACGGGTTTTCAGCAGCCCGGCCTTTTTTTGCGCAAAGGACGTCCCGTTGTTTTACCGGGCGTCCCTAAAATCCTGACACCCTAATCTTGACTCGCCCGCGCGCGACAATTCCGTAGCAGAGTTAACCTTATGTAGTCGCGATTGCGGCGTGGAGGCGGAAGAGGTCCGCAATCGTCGCTGGCGGACGCCGGCCGAGTCCGCACTCCGTTGCTATACCGAAATCGGTGACGGCGCTGGCCGTCGCGGCGAGACGACGGCGCGCGCCCGCGAGACCGTCGGTGAAGTGCACCAGCCCGAGGTAGAGCTCGGTCCCTGACGCGCGCTTCAATCCGCGCAGCGGCGCGAAATAGGCGGCGTCATCGCGCTCGCGCGGGACCGGGAGGTGAATCCAATTGTCCGTGACGACACCGTGGACATCGAACGCGCGGCAGCCGGCGTCGCAAGCGACGCCCCAGAAGCCGGCGGCCAGCCCGGCACCTTCCAACCATTCAATGTTGCGGAGCGAGCCAAGCGACGCCAATACCACATCGACTTCGAGCGTGGTTCCGTCGGAGAGACGGACCCGCCGCACATGCCCATTTGAGTCCCCTTCAAGCGCCTGCACAGAGACGCCGAGGCGCAGATCCACTCCATGGGCGCGTTGGATTTCTGCGGCAATCGCACCGACCACGCCGCCGAGCGCGCCCGCCAGTGGCGCCGCAGCGCGTTCCGCGACGGTCACCTCAAGTCCGAGTTGGCGGCAGACCGAGGCTACTTCCGAGCCGATGAAGCCGGCCCCGATGACCAGCACGCGCCGGGGCTTGGCGGCCAAGGCCGCTTGCAGACGCTGCGTCATCGTTGGTGCGAAGCGTGTAGACACCCTCGAGCGCCGCCTCCGCGGGATTCGGCCACGGCCGTGAGCGGACTCCGGTTGCGATTAATAACCGATCGAATGGAATCTCCTCGCCATTTGCCAAGTGCCCATCCGGTTCGCGCGATCTAAGCGGGTGGCCGCCACGCCCAACCGCCACTCCGCATCGACCGCGCGCAACCGCGGCAGCTTCGTATGGTCAGCGGGCACCCAACCCTTGAGCACTTGCTTCGAGAGGGGAGGGCGATCATACGGTTCGTCTGGCTCATCTCCGATGATTGTCAAGAAACCCTTAAAGTCTGCTTTGCGCAAGGCTTCAGCGCACCGAAGCCCCGCCAACGAAGCGCCAACGATGACGATCCGGCCACGTGCCTTAAGGGCGTCGAAAACAGTTTGTACGAGACGCGTTCTTTCTTCGGACGTTGGATCACTCATGGCTTTTGTGGCTCGCCATCATCCAACTGATCCACGATAATGGCCTGCACTGGACAAGAGGTCGTGGCTCGCAGGACGCGCAGGCGCTGTGAATCATCCGGATTGGGATTGTACATTAGCGCCTCTTCGCCGTTGAGTTGGAGCACGTCCGGTGCAAGAGGAACGCATTGCGCATATCCTTGGCAGCGATTCAGGTCAACCACAATTCGCATGGGACTCTCTCCTTCAGCGTATCGCGCGGAGTTCGCTATCTTAGCGTCGATTTTCTCTGCTGCAAATTGGACTTTGGTACAATGCTTCACACCCCACTGGCCTTACCCCCTCGAAGTATCCCACCGATAGGTTAGTGTCTGCCGGAAAGGAAGGCGGACATGAAGCGAGCGCGGTTTAGCGAGGAGCAGATCATCGGCGTTTTGAAGGAGGCGGAGGCCGGGGCCAAGGTCAGCGAA
>DATGHL010000032.1 GCA_035308025.1 Candidatus Binataceae bacterium | reverse complement strand
CAGTGGCGAATCGAATACAATCGCGAGCGGCCGCATTCGAGCCTGGGCTATCTGACACCCGAGGAGTTCGCGGCGAAGAATCAGGGAAGCTCGGCCGTCGCGCGCACCGCTTGGCCAGCAGACCAGGAGCTGGCCGGCGCGCACGGGATGCCGACCCCGGTCGTTTTGTAACCGCCTGAACCGGCGAAGACGAGACAGTGCAGCCGACCTCGCCGTCATAACGGAGCAACGGTGCCTTGCCTCCGATCTTGGGATCACGGTCTGGCCGGTAAGCCTCGCCGATAATGATGTCTCCGGCTTGGAACCTCCGCCGGGCCGCGCTTATCGGCATCCAATCGCTGCTGCCATGAAGGTTGGACGGCAAACCGCTGCCACGACGGTCCCGTCGCCGGAGCTCTACGCGCTTGCTTAACCGCGAGCAACGCCGAGAAAAACGCTAGGTAAAAGCTCGCCTGCGCGTACGAATCCAACGCCGCTATTACGTGCCTCACAGGCTTCGATGCGAATCAGCGCCGTTCGCACCCGACGCAGCATCCGCGGTGTGTCGCTTCGACCGTTCAGACTTTGGAGAACGAAACCGGCAGCCCACGTCTCGCAATTGCTTGAGACGCGAGCTGTCACTCCCAGTGCGGACCTCAGTTCGAGGAACACCCCGGCGATCACGTCGTCGTCCGTTTCGAGCACGCCGAGTTTCTCAGCGAGCCGGCCGACTTCCTCGCGACGCTGAGCCGCCAGCTCGGATTGTCGTTGAGCAAGCTTAGCCCTGCTCGGACTTGAGACTCGCGATTCGTGTAGCATAGGCAGACATTTCAGCACCTCCACATGGACTTGTTTGGCAGACACCGTGTGAAGTCTGATCGAGTACACAGAAAATCCCTTCGAACAAGAAACAGCCTAGTTGTTTGCGACTCGTGCCTAAATGCAAACATAATCTCGTGCCCTGTCGAAACCGACATGGTTCGATCCGATTTTAAGCTTTGGATCGAATACCGGTAGGTCGGTTCGGGCTTCCGAACGCGGCGGCGTGTATACGACTTAGGAGCAACGGGCAGCGAGGTTCGTTGTCTCGTGCTCTACCCGGAATTGCTCGATTGCCTGTTTCAGCGTGCGTCCTGTGGATACCGTGTGGACGATTTCTGGCAAATTTCTGGCAAACTTGGCGGGAAAAGAGGAGGTAATTCACATATCACCAAGGAGTGCACGTAAGACGAAAGCCCCTGTGGGAGAAGGGGTTTCATCACTCGCTATCCTCGTCGTTCCTTGGCTCCGGTCCCTCCCCAAGCTGGACGTCGCCAGCTCGACCCCAATCTCCCGCTCCAAAATTCTTCAACATTTTCCGATGTTTTTTAGCTCTGCCACGAAAACGCCCCGAAGGGCCGTTGTCAATTCCCCGATCAACCACCCAAAAAATACAGCGCTTGAGCAGGGCGGCCAGGGCAGAGGCCTGCCGCGCGCAGCCGTAACCTGTCGAGCGCGGTCATCACCGCCCAACCACCCGCAACGGCACAACCTTCCCCTTCGTCGTGAGGGACGGCGGAAAAATTCCCTTTTAAGGATAGGAGGGTCCGAAAATGGAGAGAGCGAAACCAACGGTGCAAAATGGTGGTCTGCGAAGACTGCCGTAATGGCGATTGTGACTCCTGTTACGAGTCCGATTGCCCCTGGCGCGCTCCCCGAAAAATCCCGCGAATTGCCGTAGAGTTCGTCACCAAAAGGAGGCGGAAGCTGGCCTAAAAACCGCGGAGGTGTGGCGCCGACATGGATCGCGGAAGCGACGCTTTACAAATGGAAAGCCAATATTGCGGGATGGAAATCGCCGACGCCAAGCGGCTTAAGGGGCTCGAGAACGAGAACCGGCGGCAGAAGAAGCTGCTGGCTGAGGCGATGCTGGATTATGCGGCGCTCAAGGACATTGTAGGAAAAAACGCTGACGCCTGCAGTGCGGCGAGCTCTGGTGACGCGACTTTGCCAGGAGCACGGGCTCAGCCAACGGCGCACCCGCGCCGTCGAGCGCTGCGCGAACCGCTCGCTCGGCCAAATCGGGCGCGAGCCGCAACCAGGCGTCGTTGCACTTAGCGAAGGAGTCGAGCTGCGCATACTCATCGAGCCGCAGCGGAAGATAGCGGCCGCGGATTCCCAGCGCCCGCTGAATACGCTCGAAGCGCGCCACCTGCGCTGGATTATCCTGCCATAACGCACTCAGTGCCGCGGTCAGCGTCGGTTGATCGACGTAGTAGGGCGGCAGAGCGGTCGCGAGCGCCTGAATGCGCGGCGCCGACTGACTTTCTCGCGCGATTACCATATGGGTTCGACGCAGGTTGTCGCCGAATATTCCGCCGTCGCCGGCCGCATCCTATGCTACGGGCCGCTTTTGCCCCGATCGTCGGGAGAATAAGCTGCGCAATGTTACCTATGGAACAATCACGCACGCTGAGCGGACGTTCCCGCTTCACCGCCATCTTCGGCGATCCGGTCGAGCACTCGCTCTCGCCCGCGATGCACAATGCGGCCTACGCCGGACTCGCGATGGATCGCGCCTATCTCGCCTTTCACGTCACTCCCGACCGCTTGCGTGACGCGATTCGCGCAATCCCGGCGCTCGGCCTGCTCGGCGTCAATCTCACCGTCCCGCACAAGCAGCGCGCGGCGCGCATGATGGCTCGTCTGAGCGATGAAGCCCGCATCCTCGGAGCGATCAACTGCGTCGTGAATCGTGAGGGGGTATTATCGGGCGACAACACCGACGCGCGTGGGCTCGAAGCCGACCTGCGCGAGGCCGGTCTCGAGCTGGAGGCCAAGCTAGCCGTAATCATTGGTGCGGGCGGGGCCGCCGCCGCGGCCGTGCTGGCCGCCCTCCGGCTCGGCGCCGGACGTATCGCGATCGGCAATCGCACGCGCGCGCGAGCGCAGGCGCTCGCGCGCCGCTTCGCCCGTCACATCACGGCGCGCGGCAAAGATCGCGCTCGCGCGACGATTACCACCTGCGGTCTCGACACCCTGACGCGCCCGGACCTGCTCGCGCAGGCCGCACTGGTCGTTAACGCAACTTCGATTGGACTCCAGGGCGGCGGCTTTATCCCGCTCGATTACGCGGCGACGTCCGACGATTGCCTCTTTTACGATCTGATCTACGCGCGCGAGCCGACGCCATTTCTGCAATCAGCTGCGGCGCGCGGCCGCCGCGCACTCGACGGCGCCGGGATGCTCGCGGAGCAGGGTGAGTTAGCCTTCGAGCTCTTCAACGGGACTCCGCCGCCGCCCGGCGCGATGCGGACCGCACTGCTCGCGGCGCTCGGCCGCGCCTGAAGATCTTCAGACGGGCTTCGTTGGACTTGGCGGCTTTCTATGGTATTAAGCCGCCTGATAGACGCGACTTTCTGACTTACTCGCCGCAGCTCGGCTAAATCAATGACACGTAACTTTGGGGATCTTCGATGAACCGACGAGCAAACACGATCGTTCAAATGGGCTTCGCCTGCGCGGTTCTTGTCTCAGCCGCGATATTCTGCGCATTGCTCACGAGCGCACCCGCGAACGCGACCATCAGCAATCCGCTCATCGTTACGACTAAAAACGGCCGCGTGCGCGGAGCGTTGGTTGGCGGTGTCCGGGAATTTCTCGGTGTCCCCTACGCGACCGCGCCGACCGGCACATTACGCTGGCAGCCGACCCAACCGCCAGCGAACTGGCCGGGGATTCTGCAGACGCTTCAGTTCGGCAGCGCTTGCCCGCAACTCGCCGCGACCGGCGTCGAATTCGGCGACGAAAACTGCCTGTTCCTGAACGTCTACATACCGCCGTCAACCGGACGCAGTCGCACCGGCTTGCCGGTGATGGTCTGGATTCACGGCGGCGGATTGGTCGAGGGCAGTGGCGAGGACTACGACCCTACGCCCTTGGTCAAGCAGAGCGTCATCGTTGTCACGATCAACTATCGGCTGGGCTTGCTTGGCTTCTTTGCGCAGACCGCGCTCGACGCGGAAGGTCATCTGGCCGGCAACTACGGCTTCCTCGATCAGCAGATGGCGCTCAAATGGGTGAGGCGCAATATTTCCGCATTCGGCGGCAATCCGCGGCGCGTAACGATCTTCGGCGAGTCCGCCGGCGGCCAGAGCGTCTACAGCCAACTCGCCTCACCATTGGCAAAAGGCCTGTTCCGAGGGGCGATCGCGGAGAGTGGATCGTACGGCAGCTTTACCGATTACTTCGTCCCGATCATTCCATTGGCCCAAGGCGAAACGCTCGGCAGCACCGTCGTGCAGTCAGGCGCTGCCTTCGCCGCGGCCGTCGGATGCGGTGATCAAACGGCGGCTTGCTTGCGTGCGGTTCCCGCCGCGACGCTGGTCGGAGTTCAGCCCTCACCAGCGATGTATCCTTTCGTCGATGGCGCAATCCTCACGCAGACGCCCACCGCCGCCTTTGCCAGCGGGCAATTCAATCAGGTGCCGGTGATCGTCGGCACCAACCATGACGAGTATCGCCTGTTCGTCGCGTTGGACTACGACTACCTGGGCAATCCATTGACCAATGCCAACTATTC
Organism: Candidatus Binataceae bacterium; assembly: GCA_035308025.1. NCBI lineage: Bacteria > Candidatus Binatota > Binatia (SeqCode) > Binatales (SeqCode) > Binataceae (SeqCode) > Binataceae bacterium (SeqCode). The sequence continues at coordinate 27,097 of DATGHL010000032.1, read as the reverse complement.
GGCTGCGGTTACGACGCTGTGGGGTCCGCTGCTCGCGCCGTCAGTCTTGGCCGTTTATCCGCTCCCGTCGAATCCGCCGGCCGACGCCGCTTCGCTCGCATTGGGAGCGAACGGCACCGACGGCATTTTTAGTTGTCCGGCGCGCACCGGCGATCAATCGCTCGCACAATTCGTCCCCACCTATACTTATGAGTTCAGCGACGAGAACGCGCCGCTCGGTCTCCTCCCGCCGGCCAGTTTTCCCCTAGGCGCGTATCACTCGGCGGAAATCCAATATCTGATGACAGTCGGCGGAATACCAGCGACGTTCACGCCCGATCAGCAGGCGCTGTCGGCCGCGATGATCAGCTACTGGACGCAATTCGCCAAGAACGGAGATCCGAACTCGGCAGCGCAACCGCTATGGGCGCCTTACAGTTCAACCACGGACGAGTTCCAGTCCTTCGTCCCGCCAACGCCGGTCGTCGACTCGATCTTCGCGACCGACCACATATGCACAGATTTCTGGGATACGTTTTAAGGTGTCCGACTATCTTCGCGCGGCCGGGTGATGGCAACAAAAAAGTCCTTGGCATCGCTGCCAAGGGCTTTTTGTTGCGCGAGCAAAGTCGCGCTAGCGGCGCGTGCCGCCGGTTTCGCGCTTCGATCAGCCTCAGCCCTTTTGCACCTCGATCCTTCGTGGTTGCGCCTCTTGGCGCTTCGGCAACTCAACCTCCAGCACTCCGTTGCGCATGCGCGCGGTTATCCCCGCAACATCAATCTCGGCATGGAGGGCAAACTCCCGGTAGTAGCTGCCGACGTTGTATTCCGTATAGAGCGGCGCCAGTTTGTCATACGCTTCCGCCGTTACTAATCCGGTTATACTGAGTACCCGGTCTTTCAGACTGACGTTCACGTCCTTCTCGGATACCCCAGGCATGTCCGCCCACAGCCGCAGAGTCTTTTCCGATTCGCAAATGTCCACGTCAGGCTGGAAATAGCGGCCGGGCCGGGTCTTTTCGGCGCCTTCAACTTGCTGTTTCTCTTTCGCAACGATTTCCGCTTCCGGCATCATAAGTTGCTTCCTCCTTCTCACGCAGCTTGGACTGAAATTTGCCTTGCCTTCGCAGCTTCGGCTTTCGGAATCCTCAACGACAGCACGCCGGCTTGATACGTGGCCGTGGCCTTGGCCATGTCGAGTTCATCGGAAAGCTGGATGGAGCGGGAGAACTCGCCAAAACGGCGCTCCCGCCGATGGTAGCCCTGCACATCAGTGGCCTGCTCACGCGGCCGCTCGCCGCTCAGGGTCACCGTGCTGCCCTGGCCGGAAATCTTCAGATTGGCCAGATCGATTCCAGGCAACTCCGCGATCAGGACAATCCCGTCGCTGTCCTCAAAGACATTCACAGGCGGGAAAGCGCCATAGCCGGAGGGGCCCAGGCTGAACGACGGATTGCGCAGAAACCGTTCGAGCTCGCGTTGAACGTCGAGCAGACTACTCACTGGGTCGAGCCGCTGAAATCTGATTAAAGCCATAACTTTCCTCCTTCCTGAATAAGATCGAAGTGCAATCTCACTTCGCTAGAAAAAATAAGTACACTTCGTGAAAGATCAAGACCGTAGGAAGAGGATTCGACGGGGCGCCCAAGAGAGTTTTCGGGTGCTTCCTGGTTAACTATTTACTTCGCCGTGATCGCAAAAAAACCCCGACGCGGACGCGCCGAGGTTTTGGTCGCCAGCAACGTGTGCGTTCCTAGCCGAACATTTCTTTGAGCTTATCCACAAAGCCCTTGGAGAGCGGATGATTGACGTCCTCACCCGAGGCCCGCGCAAACTCCTCGAGTAGTTCCCGCTGACGCGCCGACAGCCGCCGCGGCGTCTCGACGGAGATTCGCACGAGCTGATCGCCGCTGCCGTAGCCGTGCAGATCGGGGAAGCCCTTGCCCTTGAGCCTGAAGACCTTGCCCGACTGCGTGCCGGCGGGAATCTTAACTTTGATCTTGCCCTCGAGCGTCGGCACTTCGATTTCGCCGCCGAGGGCGGCCTGCGGAAAACTGACCGGAACCTCGATAACGACATCATTTTCCTGGCGAACAAAAAAGGCGTGCTCCTTGACATGCACTACGACGTAAAGGTCGCCCGCCGGCCCGCCGCCGAATCCCGCCTCGCCTTCGCTGCGCAGCTTGAGGCGCGAGCCGTTGTCAACGCCCGGCGGAATCCGCACCGAGAGCGAGACCGGCTTGCGCAGCCGTCCTTGTCCCTGGCACTTGGGACATGGATCCGCGATCACCATCCCGTCGCCGCGGCACTGGCCGCAGGTGGTGGCGATCGAGAAAAAACCCTGCTGTGTACGTACCTGTCCCGTGCCCTTGCAATTAGGACAGGGCCGGACCCCTTCGGCGCCGTTGCGCGCGCGGGCGCCATTGCAGCCCTCGCAGGTAGCTAGGCGCTGGAACTTGACGATCTTCTCGGCGCCACGCGCCGCTTCCTCAAACTCGACTTCAAGGTCGTAGCGCAAATCCTCGCCGCGCCGGCTGCGCGAACGCGAACGCCCGCGCCCGGTGCCGAAGAAATCGCCGAAGATGTCGGAGAAGACTTCCTCGAACCCTTGACTGAAGTCGAAACCGCCGAAGCCGCCGCCGCCTTGCGGCCCCTGGAACGCCGCATGACCGAACCGGTCGTAGCGCGCGCGCTTCTCGGGATCGCACAAGACCTGGTAGGCCTCGTTGAGCTCCTTGAATTTTTCCTCGGCGTGCTTGTCGCCCGGATTGCGGTCCGGATGATGCTGCACCGCGAGGCGCCGGTAAGCCTTCTTCAGGTCCTCGTCACCGGCGCCGCGGTTAACCCCGAGAATTTCGTAATAGTCGCGTTTTTGCTCGGCCGGCATCGCAGCGTAATGCTAGCCCACGGGCGCGTGTGAAGTAAGCGCCAACGCTCGACCGTTCTGCCTAATCACAAAATACCCCTAAAGAGAGCCGGGAAGATTTACTACTTCACTTCCTTAAAATCAGCGTCAACGACATCTTCCTTCTTTTCCTCGCCACCGCTGCTCCCATTCGCGCCGCCATCCGCATGAGGACCACCAGCCCCGTCAGCGCCGGGTTGTGCGCCCTGCCGGCTCTTGCTGTACATGGCTTCAGCCAGCTTGTGCGAAGCTTCGGCGAGCGCCTCGGCGGCGCGATTCATCTCGGCGGCGTCCTTGGATTCGAGTTTCGTGCGGGCGTCCGCCAGCGCGTCGTCAACCGTTTTGCGCGACGCTTCGTCGAGCGCGGCGCCATGCTCCTTCACGGTCTTCTCAGTCGTGTAGATCAGGTTGTCGAGCTTGTTGCGGGCCTCCGCCTTCGCGCGCCGCTCTTTATCGTCGGCCGCGTGCTGTTCCGCCTCGCCGACCATCCGTTTGATCTCTTCCTCGTTCAGCCCCGACGACGCCGTGATCCGGATCGACTGCTCCTTGTTGGTGCCCTGATCTTTGGCGTGGACGTTGACGATACCATTGGCGTCGATATCGAAGGTCACCTCGATCTGCGGCATCCCGCGCGGCGCCGACGGAATCCCGACAAGATCGAACTGGCCGAGCAGCTTGTTGTCGGCCGCCATCTCACGCTCACCCTGGAACACCCGAATCGTCACCGCCGGCTGATTGTCCTGCGCGGTTGAGAAGGTCTGACTCTTCTTCGTCGGGATCGTGGTGTTCTTCTCGATCAGCTTGGTGAAGACTCCGCCCAGCGTCTCGATTCCGAGCGACAGCGGCGTCACGTCGAGCAGCAGAACGTCTTTGACTTCACCCTTGAGCACGCCGGCTTGAATCGCGGCGCCAATCGCCACAACTTCGTCGGGATTAACTCCCTTATGGCCTTCGCGGCCGAAAAGTTTCTTGACCCGCTCCTGCACCGCCGGCATCCGCGTCATGCCGCCCACCAGCACGACCTCGTTGATATCCGAGGTGCGCAGCGCCGCATCCTTGAGCGCGGTCAGGCATGGCCCGTCGAGCCGTTCGAGCAGATCGTTGCACAGCGCCTCCAGCTTGGCCCGTGACAGTTTGATATTGAGATGTTTTGGTCCGGACTGGTCGGCAGTGATGAAGGGCAGATTGATGTCGGTCTCGGTCACGGTCGAAAGCTCGCACTTGGCCTTCTCCGCCGCTTCCTTGAGCCGCTGCAACGCCATCCGATCATTGCGCAGATCGATTCCCTGATCCTTGCGGAATTCGTCCGCCAGGTAATCGATTACCCGCTGATCGAAATCCTCGCCGCCGAGGAAGGTGTCGCCGTTGGTCGATTTGACTTCGAAGACGCCCTCGCCCAACTCCAGAATCGAGATATCGAAAGTGCCGCCGCCGAGATCGAAGACGGCAATCTTCTCATCTTTTTTCTTGTCGAGCCCATAGGCCAGCGACGCCGCGGTCGGCTCGTTGACGATGCGCAGGACGTTCAGCCCGGCGATCCGTCCCGCGTCTTTCGTCGCCTGACGTTGGCTGTCGTTAAAATAGGCCGGCACTGTGATGACCGCTTCGGTCACCGGCTCTCCGAGGTAGTCCTCAGCCGTTTGCTTCATCTTTTGCAGCACGAACGCCGAGATCTCGGGCGGGCTGTAGCGCTTCCCGCGCACAGCGACCGCGGCCGCGCCGTCGCTGCTCTTCTCGACTTTGTACGGCAGTACCTTGATCGCCTTCTGCACTTCAGCATCGTCGAAGCGCCGGCCCATCAATCGCTTGATCGCAAAGACCGTATTGGTTGGATTGGTGATCGCCTGGCGCTTGGCGATCTGCCCGACCAACCGCTCGCCTGATTCCGTGAACGCCACCACCGAGGGCGTCGTCCGCGCGCCCTCTGAATTCGCGATCACCACAGGATCGCCGCCTTCCATGATCGCGACGCAGCTATTGGTCGTGCCCAAGTCGATTCCGATTACTTTCGCCATTTACTCTGAGTCCTCTCGTATAGATTCATAACCACGTTTCAGTGGTTTTCAACTCTCGCTATCGCCGTCCCCGCCAGCCTTGCCGCCATCGTCGACATCGCCATTCCCGCTCTCCTTCCCATGACGACTCCGTGCGACGCTCACCCGCGCCGGCCGCAGCATCCGCTCTCCGATCAGGTAGCCGCGATGGAATTCATCCACGACCGTATTCGCCGGATGTTCGTGCGAGTCCACGTGATCCACCGCCTCATGGCGGCTGGGATCGAACGGCTCTCCCACGACATTCAACGGAACTACCCCTTGCGCCTTGAGAAAGTCCACCGCCCCGCGCAAGACCAATTCGACGCCTTCGACGATCGAGTGCCCGTTCCCACCGCCCTTGGCCGCCCCCACTGCGCGTTCGAGATTATCAATCAGCGGCAGCAGCTCGCGCAGCAGATTCTCACGCTGGAGACGAATCGACTCCTCGCTCTGCTGCCGCACGCGCTTGCGCACGTTGTCAGACTCGGCCAGCGCGCGGAGATATTTATCCTTGAGCTCGGCGATTTCGCGATCTTTTTCGCTGATTTGGCCCTGTAACCGCTCAATCTCCCCAGCTACGCCGTCATCGTCCTTGGTACCGGAGCTGGCATCGGCCGAGGTCTCCTGCCCGGCAGTCGAGTCAGCCTTGGCGTCAGGATTCTCATCTTCGCGATCTGCAAAACGATTAGACATTCCGCACACTTCCACCTGCCACCTAACCTAAGCACGACCCCGTCCCGGCGCCAGTCTTTGGCAGGCTGGTAAGTCGTTTTTTTCAGGCAGTTTCGACGATTTTTGCGCGCGGACCGGACGCTTCAATAACTCGAAGCGTCTAGTCTCACCTTGCCGCTGAAAACCCGGTAGACGCTGATGGTATAGAGCGCCACGAACGGCCCGGCTATCGCCGCCATCAAGGCCATCCGGCGGAGCGTTCCGGGCGTCGAGGCGGAATTGTAGATCGTCAGCGAGCGCGCCGGGTCGAGCGCCGTCGCCAGATTCGGGTACATGCCGATTCCGACCAGCGCCAGCAACCCGAAAACCACCACGCACGACGAGAGGAATGCCGGCCACGTCCGCCGCCGACGGATCTCACGCGGGATATTCAGGATCGCCAAAATCGTAATCACCGGAACAACGAAAAAGAGCGGACGCGAAAACGCGCGCTCAGCCATCGTGGGGACAAGGAGCAACGTCGCGATCGTGGTGGCGGCGTAGCAGATGACAAAGATCATAATCGTCGTCGGGATCCAGCCCCGCACCCGCTCTTGCAGCGGCCCATCGACCCGTAACAGCAGATAAAGCGCGCCGTGCATCGCAAACAGCGCGAGCGTTGTGATCCCGACCAGCAGCGGATATGGGCGCAGCAGATCGGGCAGCCCCGCCGAATAGTGCTCGGCGGCGTCGATCGGAATCCCGCGAATCAGATTGCCCAGCGCAATCCCCATCAGTAACGCCGTTACCACACTGCCCGCGCTGAAACAGATGTCGCACAGCTGCCGCCACCAGCGCATCGGCTGCTGGCCGCGGAACTCGATCGCGAGGCCGCGAAAGATCAGCGCGAACAGGATTAACATCATCGCGAGGTAGAAGCCTGAAAAGACCGTCGCATAAACCCGCGGAAAGGCCGCAAACAGCGCGCCGCCGCCGACCACCAGCCAGACCTCGTTGCCGTCCCATACCGGCCCGATCGAGTTAAGCAACAACCGCCGCTCTTCGTCTTCATGCACAAACAGATGCAGTGCGCCCACGCCAAGGTCGAAGCCGTCCAGCACCGCATAACCCGCAAACAGGCCACCGACCAGCAAAAACCACAGCGTGTTCAGATTGATCACGGCAACCCTCGGCGACCGGTAGAGGGCATCGGCGCGCCGCCGGGACCACCAATTGGACCCTCTTGAATCCGCTGATTGAGCAGGAAAATAAAGAGCAGCAGCAAGAGCCCGTAGATCGCGACGAACAGGATCGTCGAGATCCAGACGTCGCTCGGATGGGTGAGCTGCGAGACCCCTTCACTCGTCCGCATCAAGCCGTAGACGATCCACGGCTGGCGGCCGAACTCCGCGGTCATCCAGCCGAACTCGTTGGCGAACTCGGGTCCGAGCACCGCCGGGATGAACAGCCACAGCAGCCAGCGTTGCGCAAACAGCGTCCCGCGCCAACGGAAAAACAGCGCTCCCAGGGTCAAACCCAGGAGCGCAAAACCGATCGCCACCATCAGATGGAAACACTGAAAAGTCGCCTGCACAGGCGGCCAGTCCCGCGACGCAAAGCTCTCGAGCCCGCGCACCGGCGCGTGCGCATCGTGGTAGGTCAGGATGCTCAGCAATTCCGGAATCTCGAAACCGATCACCCGCCGGTTTGCCGCATCGACCCAGCCGAACAGATGGAGTCCCGCCGGCTGATCGGCGGTAAAGACCCCCTCCATCGCCGCCATCTTGGCCGGCTGATACTGGGCGACGCCGCGCGCATTCATATCGCCGGTGGCGACTGAACCGACGATCGCGATCGCCGCTATCGCCAGTCCGAAGTTGAACGACACGCGCGCGAACTCCTGATTGCGGCGCTGGAGCAAATACCAGGCGCTCACCGACAAGATCAGAAATGCCCCGGCGTTCCAGGCCCCGAACAGCGTATGCAACAGCCGCACGACAAACGACGGATTGAAGATAACCGCATGGAAGTCGGTGATTACGGCGTGCACCTCGGCGCCGGTGCCGACAATTTTGTAACCGGCGGGCGTCTGCATCCAGGAGTTCGCCGCGATGATCCACACGGCGCTGAAATGCGCGCCGAGCGCCACCATCACCGTCGCGAAGAAATGTACCCGCGCGCTGACGCGCTCCCAACCAAACAGCAGCAAGGAGAGGAAGCCGGCTTCAAGAAAAAAGGCGAACAGCCCCTCGGCCGCGAGCGTGCTGCCGAAGATGTCGCCGACGAAGCGCGCGAATGACGCCCAGTTCGTGCCGAACTGAAACTCCATGACGATTCCGGTCGCAACGCCCATCGCGAAAGTCAGGCTGAAGATGCGGATCCAGAACCGGGTCAATTCTTCGTAGATGGGCTTGCGCGTCAGGAGGTATGCCCCCTCCATCGCGACCAGCGCCAACCCCAGCCCGATCGAAAGCGGCGGAAAGAGGTAGTGAAAGGCTATCGTGAACCCGAACTGAATCCGCGACGCCAGCAGATTGGTCATTCAATAGGCGATCCTGCCGAGCCGCGGCTGGTGATGCAAATCTTGTCGCTTCGGGATAGAGGCTGCCGCGGTTGATTTCGGCTTTTTACGCCGTTCTCGACCTCGCAATCAGCGTGCTGCGCCGCTGACGCTCAGTTCGTCGAGCAGGGCCTTGGCGTCTTTGAGATCGAGCGTGTCGAAGCCCTCGGTGAACCAGTTGTAGATCTCCGCGAGCATCTCGCGCGCCTCGACGACCCGTCCCTGCATCTTGAGCCATCGCGCGAAACGTGCCGTGCACTGGAGCTGTTCGAACCTGGCTTCACACCCGCTAGCAAATTGGACCGCTTCTCGATAGCCCGCTTCGATCTCAGCCTCGTCGGTGCCGCGTTCGGCAAGCAAGTCCGCTCGCAGTCTCAGTATCTGCGTCCTTCGCCACAAGAACTCTTCGGTTTCGCGCAGGGCTTCCGACATTAGGGCGAGAGCGTCATCAACTCGTCCTTCGCTCGCGCAAAGTTGTGCCTCGGCGGCGATTTCCAACGCGCGGGTCATTCTAAACCCTATGGGCTCCCAAAAGGTTGTCGCCCGCCGCATCCGCTCAATGCCCTCTGCTATTTTACCCTGGATAAGCAAGGCAGAGCCGGCGTAGAATTCGACGTAACCAGAAAAGAAGGGATACTCATCTGTGCGGCGGCGTAACTCGTCTACCTGCTCGAGGAGGGTCTGCGCGTCGCGCAATCGCATAAACAGCGTGCACGCACACATTTGCGCAAAGGCCAAGGGGAATGAACTTTTGAGCCGTTCCGCTATCCGCAAGGCTTCGTTAATCTGCCGCCGCGCAAGATCAGGGAAGCCCAATTCCAGAGTGACCAAAGCATCCATCGCCGCATAGTTGGCCCCATTTACAGGCAAGCGTTGTACATCTGTCTCATCGAAGTAGCCTTTCGCCAAGGTGTAACGCTTTTGCGCGTCCCTGAATCTCGCCCGAAAGGCGAGCGAGTTACCAAGGATAAAATTGGCGGCGCACAACAAGCCGCGATCCTTGCTGACCTCGGCCATGAGCACTTCGCGCTCCGCGAGTTCCTGTCCAATCCTCACTCTTCCATTCACGCTTGCGGAAACCGCTAAGCCGTGCAGGACCAGGATGAGTTGCTGTGTGTCGCCGAGGTTCTCAGCCAGCTGCTGACCACGGGCGAAGGCGCGGTGAGTTGCGGCGTGCGCCCAGCCTTTTGCGCCCCACAACGCCAGCCCCAACCCGACCTGCAGCCCGAGCTCAAGGCGATCCCGTTCGGGGTCCTGAGGCAATCCGGCAACCAAACCTAGCGCACGAACGTAATGACTCTCCGCTTCCACCAAGGCGCCGCGCGCGGCCGCGCGCTCGCCAGCCTTTTGCCATGCGGTGATCGCCTGTTCGGCTTCGCCGGCTTCGGTCCAATGGCGCGCGATGACTTCGGGATGGGTCTCCTTGAGACTCGGGAACTGCTCGTCGATGGTGCGGGCGACGATAAGATGCAGCTCCCTGCGGCGGCTCTTGAGCAGCGCTTCGTAAGCGGCGTCGCGGATGAGCGCGTGTTTGAACTGGTAATGCGCGTTGGGCGCGAGGCCTTGGACATAGAGCAACTCGGCCTCGGCCAACTCGCTCAGCGCCGCTTGCAGTTCAGATTCGGGCACTCGATGCACGGCGTGCAGCAGCGCGTAAGAAAACTCGCGGCCCAGCACCGCGCCGACCTGCGCGACTTCCTTGGCCGCGCCCAGCCGGTCCAGCCGCGCCATCAGGGAGTCATGCAGCGTGGCGGGAATATCCCGTCCGCTCAACTTGCCGTCGCCGCTTTCGAGCACCGCGCGCGTCAGCTCCTCGACGAACAGCGGCACCCCGCCGGTGCGCTCGACCACCGCCGCGATAGTCTCGTCGGACAAGGCTTTTTGCGCCGCCACCTGCGCGACGATCGTGCGGATGTCGCGTGCGCCGAGCCGGTTGAGCGTGAGCTGCGTATGATGCGCGCGCATCGACCACGGCGCGCGAAACTCCGGCCGCGCCGTGTAGATTAACATCAGCGGCACGGTCGCCCCCTGCTCGACCAGCAACTGTGTCACTTCCAGCGTTGATGGGTCCGCCCAGTGCAGGTCCTCGGTCGCGATCACCAGCGGCTGCGCCTTCGCCGCGCCCATCGTCCACGCGACCAGTGTCGCCAGCAGCCTCTTGCGTTGCTGATCGGGCGGCATGCTCAACGGCGAATAGTTGTCGCCCAGCGGCAATTCCAGCAGCGCCGCGATCAGTGGCACGGCGCCCTCGATCTCGACGCCGGTGGCTTTGAGCGAGGCCTCGAGCGCCGCCAGCCGCCGTTCGTGGTTCTGGTTGCTGTGCCAGTTAAAGCTCTGCCGCAGCATCTCGGCGGTCGCATAGAAGGGCGTGTTCTGAAAAAACGCAGCGGTCGAGCCTTCGAGCCAGGTATGGCGCTCGCCGGCGATCCGCTCGCGAAACTCCTGCACCAGCCGCGACTTGCCGATCCCCGGCTCGCCGATAATCGTCACGACCTGACCTTCGCCCTCGACCGCGCGCGCCCAACGGCTCAGCAGAGTGCGCAGCTCATCGTCGCGCCCGACGAACCGGGTGAGTCCGCCCGCCGCGGCCGCGGCTTTGAAGCGCCCCTGCATCCCGCTCGGCCGCACGACGCGGTAGAGCTGGACCGGCCGCTCGATGCCCTTGAGCGCCGGCGCGCCACGCTCCTCGACGACGAAGAGCCCCGAGATCAGCCGATGCGTTTCGCCGGTAACCACTACGGTGTCCGATTCGGCCGCGGCCTGCACCCGCGCCGCGATATTGGCGGTATCGCCGAACGCATCCACCGCATTGCCCGCGCCCGCGCCGACCACCACGCGGCCCGAATCGATCCCGATCCTGACCGCCAACTTGACGTGAGCGGGCTGCTCGTTGAGTTGCGCGATCGCCTCGAGGATTGCGAGCCCGGCGCGCGCCGCCCGCTCGGCGTCATTGTCATGCGCCACCGGATAGCCGAAAAAGGCCATGATGCCGTCGCCGACGTAGCGCACAACTTCGCCGCCGAAACGTGTAATCGCCTCGGCCGCCGCGCGCTGATAGCCCGCCACCGTCGCGCGCCACTCCTCAGGGTCGAGCTGCGCCGTCAGCGTGACCGAGCCCACCAAATCGCAAAACAGAATCGTCAGATGCCGCCGCTCGCCGGCGGCATTGGAATGCGGAACCTTTGACGTTTCGGAGGCCGGAGCGCTGCCCGCATTCAGGGCAGCACCGCAATCACCGCAGAACTTTTCTGTCGGCTCGTTATCAGCCAGGCAAGATTGGCAGCGGATCTTCAGGAGGGCGCCGCATTCGGCACAGAATTTTCGCCCCTCGCGATTCTCTACCGCGCACTTCGAGCAGCGCATTTGATAGCCTCAGCTCGTCGGGCAGGGCACCTCGGCGCACCCAGTTGTAGCCCAATAAGCCCGATAGTGTCTCACGACGTTAGGCGGTGCAACGCCGCTGCTTCAGGATTTCGCGCTGTCGCTATCGGTCGCGTCGGGCTGGGCCTGATCGATTTCCTGCGCTGTGCCGGAATTCCGCGAATCACCCGCGAGCCCTGCGCCGTCAGCAGTGGGCTCGCGCGGGAGTGTGTCGTCCGCCGCGGCAGGGGCTTGACCGGCCGTGTCCAGCGCGTCGGCGAGCGCTTCTTCGATCGCACGAAGCTCCTCGAGGTCGGGCAGCGCGTCGAGACTCTTGAGGCCAAACAGCTCGAGAAAGGCCGGAGTGGTCTCATAGATAAACGGGCGGCCCGCGACTTCCTTGTGCCCGGCAATCCGCGTCAGCCCGCGCTCGAGCAGCGTTTCGAGCACGCCGCCCGTATCGACACCGCGCAATTGCTCGATCTCGGGCCGCGTGATTTGCCGGCGATAAGCGATGATCGCCAGCGTTTCGAGCAGCGGGCGGCTGAGCCGCGGCGGTTTGGCGGAAAGCAAACGACGGACATAAGCCGCATGCTCCCTGAGCGTGCGCAATTGATAGCCGCCCGCGATCTCTTCTAGCGTCAACCCGCGATTGCCGGCCGCATAGTCGGCCGCCAACCCCGCGAGCGCCTGCTTGATCGTCTCCCGCGCAACCCCCTCGAGTGCGTTACCGAGGCGCGCAAGACTCACCGGCTCGCCCGCCGCGAACAGCAGGCCTTCGAGAATGGCCTTGAGCCGTTCCTCTTCCATTAATTTCCGGGCTCGCGGGGAAGGGTCTCGTTAGCGCTTGGCGCTGCGGGCGGGTTCGTTGCTGCGGCTTCATCCGCGCCGCTGTAGCGCTCGCCGCGGCCCAAAAAGATCGAACCGTCGCGCTCATCCTGCCAGACGCGAACGATCCCGCGACGGATCAATTCAAGCAGCGCCATGAAGGTTGCGATCACAATCGAACGATCGGCCAAGCTCTCGAACAGACTGACGAATTCAACGCGCGCATCGGTGGTGAGCGCGGCGAGCACTCGCGGGATGCACTCAGCGACCGGAATGTCGCGCAGCTCGATCCGCCCAGGCGTTCGATCACTGAGACGCTTGAGGACGGCAGCCATCGCCTGCACCAGGTCGAAGACCGACACGCTGTATGGTGGGGCGCTGTCGTCGGGCGGGGGCGGCGCCTCGCCGCGAGTGGCGAAGACTTCGCGACCAAGAATCTCGCGCTCGCCGAGCTTGGCCGCAGCCTCGCGATAACGCTGATATTCGAGCAGCCGCTCGACCAGGTCGCGACGCAGCTCTTCGGCCTCGCCGGTATCCACCAGCTCCGGATGAGGCAGCAGGTTGAATGATTTGATCAGGAGCAGCGTCGCCGCCATGACCAGGTACTCGCCGGCGACGTCGAGATTGAGTTCGCGCATCAGGTCGAGATGGGCCAGATATTGCTCGGTGATTATGCTGGCGGCGACATCATGCGGATCCAGTTCGGCGCGCTTGATCAGATGGAGCAGCAGGTCGAGCGGTCCCTGATACACGGGTAGCTCGAAGCGCGGAGGGTCGGCGCTCGAGGCTCCCGGCGTCTGATTCTCCTCCTTGGTCACAACAGCGCGCCCACGATCGAGTTAATCAGCGGATCCATGATGCGGCCCAGCCAATCCGTATAAAGGAGCAGGAACAGGAGGATAAAGCCATAGCGTTCGAGCCGTGCGAAAGGCCGCGCGAGGCCCGGCGGCAGCAAACCCGCCAGCACGCGGCCGCCGTCGAGCGGCAGCAGCGGCAAAAGATTGAAAACGCCGAGCATCACATTGATCAGAACTGACGCGAGGATCATCCGCGCGAGTATCGGGCCTGTGCCGCTGAATTCGCCCGTATGCGCTTGGACGAACCTGAAAGCAAGCGCACTAATCGTCGCCAGGGTGAAATTGGTCGCCGGTCCGGCCGCGGCAACCAGCACCATCCCAAGCCGCCGCGGCCGCAGCCGGCTAAAGTCCACCGGCACCGGTTTGGCGTAGCCGAACACCGGCAAATGCGCGAACAGCAACAATGCCGGCATGATCAGCGTGCCGAACGGATCGACGTGGCGGAGCGGATTGAGCGTCAGGCGGCCGGCGCGCGCAGCGGTCTCGTCGCCGAGCCCACGCGCGACAAAACCGTGCATCACCTCGTGCAGCACGATCGCGAAAATCGTCGGCACGGCCCAGACCAGCAGCGTCGCCGTGAAGTTCGACCCGCGCGCCACCTCAATCCTCCGTGCTGGGCCGAGCGGTCGGCGTGCGGCGGGCGCGCGGATGGAAGGTGCGATGGACCTTGCGCAGATGCGCACGCGTCAGATGCGTGTAGATTTGCGTCGTCGAAATATCGCTATGGCCGAGCATCTCCTGCACCGCGCGAAGGTCGGCGCCGCCCTCGAGCAGATGGGTGGCGAAGCAGTGGCGCAGAGTGTGCGGACTAATCCAGCTCAGTTGCGGATTCAGCGCGACCCAGCCCTTGAGCGCTTTGAAAAACCCTTGCCGCGTCATCGCGCGGCCCAGCCGCGTGAGAAACAGCGCCGCGTTCGGCTTCATCGCAGTAACCGCAGGCGCCGGCTGCACGCGACCGTCAGCTGAGCTGCGTGCGAGGGTCGCCTGATGGCGGGCCGCGAGGTAGAGCTTGAGCGCGCGTAGCGCTGCGCCGCCAACCGGCACGATCCGTTCCTTGCCGCCCTTGCCTAGCACCGTCACGACACCGCCCTTGAGGTCCACCTGGTAGAACTTCAAGCTCACCAACTCGGAAACGCGCAGGCCGCAGCCGTAAGCAATTTCGAGCATCGCGCGATCGCGCATCCCACGCAGCTCAGTGCAATCAATCGCTTCGAGCAAAATCTCGACGTCGGCGCGGGTCAGGGTGCGCGGCAAGGGCCGCGGATGCGGCCGCAGCCGCAGCGTCGCCGTCGGGTCGCGCCCGAGGGTCCCCACGTCCACCAGCTCGCGCACGAGGTCGCGCACTGCCGCGAGGCGCCGCCGCTGGCTCGTCACCTTGAAGCCGCGGGTCGCCAGCTCTTCGAGCCACGCCGTCAGGATGCGCGCGTTGAGCATCCCGGGCTCGACGTCGCGACGCTCGCAGAAAATCCGGAAATCGCGCAGGTCGCCGCCGTATGCTTCAAGCGAATTGCGGCTGAGGCCGTGCTCAACTGCGATCCGCGCAAGATGGCGATCGATGATCGTGTCCCACGCCGAAACCTGCGCCGCCACCTCGCCCGCGCTCATCCTGAGGCCGACACCGCGGCGGCGGGCGGTGCTTCGAGCCGCGCGAGCAACGCCAACTTGAGCGCGCGCATGCGTTCGAGATCCTCGATCTTATTGCCGGCGCCGTCGCTGATATAGAACACGTCGAACGCCTGATCGGCGTTGGTCGAGATGCGTGCGAGATGGATCACGTAACCGAGCTCGAAGATCGTGTGGGTGATGGCGAAGAGCAGTCCAGCGCGATCCGGGGTGAAAACATCGACCACGGTACTTTCTTCGGAGCTGCGATTGTCGATGATCACTTCGGTCTCGGTTCGGCGCGGTGATGATGGCCGGCTAAACGGGCGGCGCAGCGCATCGGCGACCAGTTCCGCAACCTCAAGCTCGCCCTTGAGCACCTTTTCGAGCACGCGGTTGACCCGATCCCAGCGTTCCTCTTCGAGGGCGAGCTCGCCGAGCCCGAGCGCGACACGGAAGGCGTCGAGCGCGACGCCGTCGGCGCGCGTCGTGATCTGCCCGGCGAGAATATCGAGGTTGTTGGCGGTCAGCACACCGGCGATCTTCGCGAACAGTCCCGGCTGATCGCGGGTGACTACGGTGAACTCGGTGAACTCGAGTTGTGCGAATGCGCGATCGCGGCAGACCAGCGGTTCGCCTTCATCCAGCGCCAGCATCATCTCGAAATGCATCCGGATATCGCCTTCGGGCACCGTCAGAAAATAGCGCTCCGGCATCAGCTCGACGAACTTAGTGATCTCCTCCGGCGGCGCGTTGGCGGCGGTCAGCATCTCATGCACGTCATGCTTGACCAGCGCCAGCCGGCGCGCAGGATCCACGGCCTCCTTGTTGCCCTGCTCGAGCGGCTTGAGCGCCTTGATGTAGAGTTCGCTGAGCAGCATGTCGCGCCACTTGTTGTATACCTTGGGGGCGACCGCGCGCATGTCGGCAAACGTCATCAGGTAGAGCGCCTTGAGGCGAACGATCGAGCCGGTCAGCCGCGCGAAGTCCTCGACCGTGCGCGCGCTATTGACGTCGCCCTTCTGCGCGACCTGCGACATCCACAGATGGTTGCGCACGAGGAACACCACCAAGTCGGTCTGTTCGCTGTCGAGCCCGAGGCGGGCGCAAACCTGCTCGGTCAGCACCGCGCCGCGCTCATGATGGTCGTGGCCGTGACCCTTACCGATGTCGTGCAGGAGCAACGAGAGATAGATCAGCGGAAGTTCGTCGCAGCCGCGCGCGACTTCGGTCAGCAGCGCGTTGTCGTCCTTGAACTCGCCCGCGCGCAGGCGTTCGAGATAACCGATCGCGGCCAGCGAATGCCGGTCGACGGTGTAGATATGGTAGAGATCGTGCAGGACGCGCGCTTCGAGATTGCCGAATTCCGGAATGACGGCGCCGAGCACGCCCGCACGATGCATCGCCTCCAGCGTCTCGGCGACCCGCGACGGTCCGCGCAAAATCGTCAGCAGCGCTTCACCGGCGTGCGGACTGTTCCGCAGTTCCTCGCCGGCCAAGGCCAGATTGTCGCGCACGGACTGGAAGGCGCTGCCGGAGAGCTCGACCCCGTGCGCCTGGCAATCGGCGAAGATGGTGATGAGGTTCAACGGCGTCCGTGAAAAAAAATCCGCATCGGTGAGGCCCAGGCTCTGCTGCTGAATCACCACGCCCGGCCGAATCAGTCGATTTTGACGCCACCAGCGAAAGCGCTGGGGCGCGATCTCTTCCTGCACCCGCGCGAGCCAGCGCTCGGAGAATTGAAAGATCACGCTGGCCTGCTGGTAATAGGCGCGCATCAACTGTTCGCTCGCAGTGGCGCCTGCGACGTCGCGGAAACCAAGCATCGGCGCGATCTGCTCCTGGAGCTCAAAGGTGATCTGATCGACATGCCGCTTGCGCAAAAAATGGATTGAATTGCGCACGCGATAGAGGAAATCCTGCGCCGCAGTGATCTCCGCCAGGTCGCGTTCGTTGATCACCGCCTTTTGCATCAGGTCTGCGAAGGTTCGCACCTTGTATTTGACCTTCGCGAGCCACAGCGCCGTATGCAGGTCGCGCAGGCCGCCGTCACCCTCCTTTAAATTGGGCTCGAGCAGATAGACCGAGTCGCCAAAGCGCTTATGGCGCTCGCGGGTCTCCTCGAGTTTCGCTTTGAAGAATTTCGACTGGTCGTGGTCGAGCACGTCGCTGATCAGCCTTTTTTCGAACTGGGCGTAAAGCTTCGCGTCGCCCGCGAGAAAACGGGCGTCGAGGATCGCAGTTTTTTCCCACAAATCACCGGCCGCCATGCTCATGCACTCGCCGATGTTGCGTACGGCGTGCCCGATCTGAAGCCCGACGTCGAAGAGCGCGTACAGCATGCCCTCGGTCACGATTTCCGCATAAGGACCGCGTTTGTAGTCGTGCAGAAATATCAGATCGAGATCGGAATACGGATTAAGCTCGCCGCGGCCATAACCCCCGCGCGCAATTATGGTCAGCCGCTGGTTGAGGCGCGAGAAGCGGCGCCGTGTGTGCCCTGCGTCCGCATGCAGATACAGCGCGCGGATTAGCCGGTCGGTCGCTGCGGTGAGTTCGCGGACGATTTCACGGCCGCCGGCGCCGGCGCGATGACGCTCGAAGAGCTCCGCCCGCACCTGCGTGAGAAATTCGCGCGCGAGCGCACCCGCAGAATCCGTCCGCGCAAATTCGGCGACCAGCGCGGCTTCATCACGCACTGCCAGCGCATCGTTCAAAGATTGCCCACCGCCTCGTCGTCCTCCAGATAGTGAATCACGGCCGCGCCGATGCCGTCGGCGAGCGCCGCCTGATATCGCGGCGCACTTAAGCGGCGCGCCTCATCGGGGTTGGATAGAAATCCGCACTCGACCAGCACAGACGGCATCTCGGCGCCGACCAGCACATAGAACGGTCCCTGCATCGCGCCCAGCGCCCGCAGCCCGAAGCCTTGCGCGTCCGCCGCAGCTACGCTTTCAGTTTCGATCATTTGCGCCAGCGCGACCGCTTCATTTGCCTTATAGCCCTGACGCAAATCCGTCAGGACGTAGTTTAGGTTTGGCTCGCCGCGATCGCTAGAGGCCTCAGCGGCGCCGTTCTCCATGCGCGCGAGCCGAATCGTCGCGCGATCGGTCGTATTGTTCAGGTAGTAAGCGCCGATGCCGGTGGTGTTGACGTCCGGGCTCGAATTCAAGTGGATCGACACGAACAGCGCAGCATGGTCGCGATTAGCGATCGCGGTCCGCTCTCCGAGGCTCAGGAAGCGATCGTCATTACGCGTCAATTCCGCAGCAACGCCTGCGCCCTCGAGCACGCGTTGCAGCCGCGCCGCAATCTGCAGCGCCAGATCTTTTTCGCTCACGCCATCGTCTGATCGCGTACCCGGATCGCGACCGCCGTGCCCGGGATCGATTACGACCAGGGGCCGTGGATTTTGCGGCCGTGGCTCGGCAAGCGCGACTGGAACGGCCGGCGCTGGAACAGTCGCCGCCGGCGCCGGGTCTGCTGCACTAAATACCGCCGTGTCTTTACGTGCGATTCGCGCCGGTGTCCGTCCCGGCCCGTCGTGCAAATCGACACCCGCGACGAGGTTCGGTGCGGTTCCAGCGCGCGCAAATCTGATGATCAACTCGCGGCCGGTGACGCCCGCGGCGTAATCAACCTTGCCATCCACATCGATAACAATCCGTGCGGCGCCGGAGCCGGTGTCCGCCACCGCGACGGCGCGGATCGGCGCGACCTCGCGGCCGGCGAACGGACGCGAGGCGAGCGCAATCCGGGTTTGCTCGAAATCGATGATAAGCTGTTGCCGATTTTCACGCAGATGCCAGACGAGTCCGCGCCCGCGCAGATCGAAGCGCAGCTCGACGAAGTCGCCGGCCGCGCGGAGCGCGGCGTTGGTTATGATCGTGGCGCGCGCCGCGGTCGCTGTCGTCATCACTACAGTCAGTGTCGCGGTCATCATCGCAGCAATGGCCACGGCGTAGAGGCGCCGATCGGATCCGTGCCGCCTCCTCATGCCCACTACTCGCGTCGACGGCTGCGCTCGACGATCCGCGCCAAGGCGTTGAGCGCGTCGATCGGTGTCAGCCGATCGACCTCAATCGCCGCGAGTTCGTCGAGCGTCCGCTGCTCGGATGCGGTGAAGAGATTTATCTGCGGCGCAACCGGTCCGCCGGGCGAACGCGCCAACCGCGCCGCCCCGGTTTCGTCGAGTTCGCCGCGTTCGAGATTGCCGAGGATTTCGCGCGCCCGCGCGACTAAGCTCGCCGGTAAGCCCGCTAGCCGCGCGACCTCGATCCCGTAGCTCCGGCTGGCCGGCGCCTCGACTACGCGACGGAGAAACAGCACCTCGCTGCCCCACTCCCGCACCGCCATACTGAGATTTTTCACGCGCGGCCGCTCGCGCGCAAGGTCGGTCAGTTCGTGGAAGTGCGTGGCGAACAGCACTTTGGCGCGCGTCGCGTCGTGCAGATACTCGGCTACGGCCCATGCGATGGCGAGTCCGTCGAAGGTGCTGGTGCCGCGCCCGACTTCGTCGAGCAGCAACAGGCTGCGCGCGGTCAGCCCTTCGAGCAGCCGCGCCGTCTCGCGCATCTCGACCATGAAGGTCGACTCGCCGCGCCGCAGTTCGTCACGCGCGCCGATCCGCGTCAGCACGCGATCGGTGATGCTGACGCGGGCTTCGACCGCAGGCACGAAACTGCCCATCTGCGCCATGATCACGATGAGCGCGACTTGGCGCAGATACGTCGATTTGCCCGCCATGTTGGGTCCGGTGATCAGCAGGAGCTGCCGCTCGTCCGGATCGCAGTCGAGGTCATTGGGCACGAACTCGCCGGGCCTCATGCCGCTCTCCAGCACCGGATGGCGGCCGTCACGGATTTTGATCGCGCCGCCGGCGTCCATCGCGGGCCGCACATAACCGCGCCGGCGCGCGACCAGCGCCAGCGACATCAGCGCGTCGAATTCGCCGACCGCCGCCGCAGTTGCGAGGATCGCGCCGGCGTGTCCGGCCAGTTCGCGCAAGAGCTTCATGAACATCTGCAATTCGAGCTCTTTGAGCCCGCCTTCGGCGCTCAAAATCTTGCGTTCAAGCTCCTTTAACGCGGGTGTCGTGAAGCGTTCGGCGCCGACCAGGGTCTGTTTGCGCTCGTAGTCCGCCGGCACCCGCTCGAGGTTGAGCCTGGTGACTTCGATATAATAACCGAATACCTGGTTATAACGGACCTTGAGCGAAGGGATACGCGCGCGTTCGCGTTCCGCCGCCTCCATCTGCGCGATCACGCCACGCGCGTCGCGCGCCAGCGCGCGCAGCTCGTCGATTTCCGCGCTGAAGCCGCGCCGAATCGCGCCGCCATCGCGCGGATTTACCGGCGGCTCCTCGCTAATTGTCGAGTCAATCAGCGCCGCAAGCGCAGGCTGTGCTTCGAGGCGGCCGGTAAGATCTTGCAACGTTTCGCCGCGCCGCTCGCTGAGCCAAGCTTTGAGCGCGGCGACAGCGCCCAAAGCCTGGCTCAGCTTCAGAGTGTCGCGCGGGCTCGCGCGCAGACTGCCGATTCTGCCCGCCAGCCGCTCGAGGTCGCCGATCTGGCGCAGCGCCGCTGATGGCGCCCCGCCCAAATCGCTGTCGAACAACTCCTCCACCGCGTCGTGCCGCCGGCGAATCGAAGCGATCTCCATCAGCGGATAGACCATCCAGTGCGCGAGCGTCCGCGCCCCGATCGGCGTCAACGATTCGTCGAGGACCCCGAGCAGCGAACCGCTGCGCCCGCCGTCGCTGGAGGTGATCAGCTCAAGATGCCGCCGGGTGGTTTCGTCCACCAGCATGAACTCCGCCACCTGGTAGGCCTGCGGCGGACGGAGATGGGAAAGGTTGCCGCCGAAATTTTCCTTGACGTAGCCGAGCGCGGCCCCGGCCGCTGCCGCGATTACGTCGTCGAGCTCGCCGAGACCCTCGCCGAAGTGAGCCGCAAGCGCAAAGCGCGCGCTTGACGAATCGAACGCGGCCGCCTCGAGTCGCGTCAGCGGATAGCGCAGACCTCGGAGTAGCTCGGCGATTTGCGGATTATCCGGGGGCGCGAGGAGTTCGCGCGGACTCAGCCGCGCCAGCTCTTCGCGCGCCCCGGCGATCCCCGTAATGCGTGCGGTGAGAAATTCGCCGGTCGAAACTTCGAGCGCCGCGAAGCCGAAACCCTGCGCGCCGCAAGCGATCGCGAGCAGGAAGTTCTTCTCGTCCGCGACCAGCACGGTCTCCTCGCCGATCGTGCCGGGCGTGATCACGCGGACGATCTGCCGCGGCATCAGGCCGCGCGCCGCCGCCCGGCCGTCGCCGAGACCGGTGAGTTGAAACGCGCCGCCTTTGCCGCTCGAACCTCCGGCCCCGCCCTCGGGTGCGCTCTGCTCACAGATTGCAACCTTAAGTCCGGCCTTGAGCAGCTTTGCGATATAACCTTCGGCCGCATGGTAGGGCACGCCGCAGAGCGGCACGCCGTCCTTCGAGCGCGACGTGAGCTGAATATCGAGCACGCGCGCGCCGACCTCGGCGTCCTCGAAAAACATTTCGTAAAAATCGCCGAGACGGAAAAACAGAATCGCGTCCGGAACCTTCTGCTTGACGCTCAGGTACTGCGCGACGAGCGGTGTCTGCTTGATCGGCACGGGAGCGCCAAGCTTAGCCGCAGCGTCGGACGGGCGCAAAATTGCCGCGCCGCGGCGTCAACGCCAGGCGCGACTCAGCGTCGCGCGGCGGCGCCGTTGAGGCCGTCGGCGGCGTCGAACAGACGCAGTTGCTGGGGCGAGCGATCGCGTGGAATTTCGACCGGGTAGTTGCCGGTGAAGCAGGCGTCGCAGAAGCCGTCGCGCGCTTCGCCCATGAAGGAGTAAAGTCCGTCCCAGCTTAGATAACCGAGCGAGTCTGCGGTGATGTATTGGCGAATCTCCTCGACGGAATGCGACGACGCCAGCAGCTCTTCGCGCGTTGGCGTGTCGATCCCGTAGAAGCACGAGTTGGTCGTCGGCGGCGCCGCGATCCGCATATGCACCTCGCGCGCGCCGGCCTGCCGCAACATCGGGATGACCTTGCTGAGCGTGGTCCCGCGCACGATCGAATCCTCGATCAGCACGATCCGCTTCCCGCGCAGCAGCTCGGCGACCGGGTTGAACTTGATCTTGACGCCAAAATGGCGAATCGACTGGCGCGGCTCGATAAAGGTGCGGCCGATGTAATGGCTGCGCACCAGCGCCATCTCGAACGGCAGCCCGGACTCCTCGGCGTAACCGAGCGCGGCGGCGTTACCCGAGTCGGGCACCGGCACCACCAAATCGGCGTCGGCCGGGGCCTCGCGCGCGAGCGCGCGCCCGTGCGTCTTGCGCACCTGATAGACGTTGCGGCCGTAGAGGAAACTGTCGGGCCGCGCGAAATAGACGTATTCGAAGATGCACCGCTTGGCCGGCGCCGGGCCGAACGGCCGGAACGAGCGCAGGCCGTCGTCGCTGATCACCACGATCTCCCCGGGCTCAATCTCGCGCACGTACTCGGCCCGCACCAGATCCAGCGCGCAGGTCTCCGACGCGACGATTATGGCGTTGTTAATCTTGCCAATCACCAGCGGCCGAAAGCCGTGCGGAT
Organism: Candidatus Binataceae bacterium; assembly: GCA_035308025.1. Classification (NCBI taxonomy): domain Bacteria; phylum Candidatus Binatota; class Binatia (SeqCode); order Binatales (SeqCode); family Binataceae (SeqCode); species Binataceae bacterium (SeqCode). The sequence continues at coordinate 4,710 of DATGHL010000032.1, read as the reverse complement.
CGCGCGCCGCGATCATCCCGTCCTCGGTCAGGAGCGCCATCGAGTAGGCGCCCCGCACCTGCATCAGTGCTTCCGCCACCCGCTCGGGCAGGCTCGCGGCGCGCGACCCGGCAATCAAATGAATGATCAGCTCGCTGTCCGACGAGGATTGGAAAATCGATCCACTGGCTTCGAGCCGCTCACGCAACTCGCGGAAATTTACGATATTGCCGTTGTGCGCGAGGGCAAGGCCGCCCTGGGCATATTCAACCACCAGCGGCTGGCAATTCTTGAGCGAGGTTGAGCCGGTAGTCGAATAGCGATTGTGCCCGATCGCGCTGGTGCCTTCGAGCTGTTCGAGCACTTTGCTGTTGAAGATGTCGGCGACCAGCCCCATCCCGCGATGAGCGATCAGCGATTTGCCGTTCGACGAGACAATTCCCGCCGATTCCTGCCCGCGATGTTGCAGCGCATAGAGGCCCAGGTATACGAGATTGGCCGCCTCCGGATGGCCGAACACGCCGAACACGCCGCACTCGTCATGGAAGGCGTCGATCTTGGCTTCGTCGACTACCACTCCGAGGTCATCCGCTGCCTGACCGTCGTTGCGGCTCATGACCCACCGAGCCTTCGCGGCAGAGCTTCCTCATATATTCGCATCAGCTCTGCCACATCTTCGTCGATTAGATGCATTATTTTAAGTCGCGGCGTCGGCGTCACCCGTCCGATAATCTTCGCTTCGAGCGGCGCGAATATCTGTCGAATCGCGTCAATGTTTTCAGCCGCGACCGAAAGAATTACCGTTGAAGCGCCTTCGCCGAACAATTCTGCCGGTGTCTCACCGATCTTCTCGACCGTGCAGCCCAACTGCGCAGCGCGAACGAAGCAGGCTTCGGCGAGCGCCACCGCAAGTCCGCCATCGGAGACGTCATGAGCTGAGCTTATCAGCCCCCTTCCCGCCGCATCAATCAACCCCTCGATCAGCCGCCGCTCGCCCGCCAGATCGATCGCGTTCAGCGCTTCGTCGGCGATCCCGAACAGCGCCGCATACTCGCTCGCCGCCAGCGACGGCGCGCTCGTCCGCACCATCAGGACGAGATCGCCTGCGGTAGTGAACCGAGGGCCGACGTGGCGCGCCACCTCATCGAGAATTCCCACCACTGCGATCGTCGGCGTCGGCGGAATCGCGCGGCCCTCGGTCTCGTTGTAAAAGCTGACGTTGCCGCTGATCACCGGCGTATCAAAAGCGATCGCGGCGTCGCACAGTCCCTCGATCCCGCGGATGAACTGCCACATGATCTCCGGCCGCTCGGGATTACCGTAGTTCAAGCAGTTGGTGATTCCCGCCGGCCGCGCGCCCGCGCAGGCGACATTGCGCGCGGCCTCGCAGACCGTCGCGACCGCGCCGAGATACGGATCGATCGCGCACGCGCGCGGATTCGAATCGACCGTCAGCGCCAGCCCGCGCCGCGATCCCTTGATCCGCAGGATCGCTGCGTCGCCGCCCGGACCCGCGATCGTGTTGCTCTGCACAAGCGAATCGTACTGCCGGAAGACCCATCGTTTTGACCCGACGTTGGCGCTCGCGAGCAGCGCCCGCAGCGCCGCCGGCGCGCTAGCGTGATCGAGAATCTCGCGCGCCGCATTGAAACCACGCCCAGCCGGTGTTTGCGCCCCGGCTTCCACTCGACTTGTGGGCGGCGCCGACGGCCGATCGTAGACGGGCGCGGCGTCACTCAGCGCCTGCACCGGAATATCGGCCACCACGCTCCCTCGATAGATCGCGCGCCAGCGGCCGTCATCTGTGACTTTGCCGACCACCGGCGCGTGCAGATCCCATTTCTCGAAGACGGCAGCGAGTTCGGCCTCGCGTCCGCGCTCCGCGACGATCAGCATCCGCTCCTGCGATTCCGACAGCAGCATCTCATACGGCGTCAGCCCGGCCTCGCGCGTCGGAATCCGATCCAGCTCGAGTTCGATCCCGAGTCCGCCGCGCCCGGCCATCTCGCTCGACGACGACGCCAGCCCGGCCGCCCCCATATCCTGAATCGCCACAATCGCTCCGGTCTTCATCGCCTCCAGGCAGGCTTCGATCAAAAGCTTCTCGGCGAACGGATCGCCAACCTGCACCGTCGGCCGTTTCGCCGCGCTCTCGGCATCGAACGCCGCCGACGCCAGCAGGCTGGCGCCGTGGATTCCGTCGCGGCCCGTCGCCGAGCCGACGTAGATTACCGGATTGCCCGCGCCGCGCGCCTGCGCGCTCTGCAAATCCTCGCGCCGCGCCAACCCCAGGCAAAATGCATTGACCAGGATGTTCCCATTGTAGGCCGCGTCGAACATCACCTCGCCCGCGATCGTCGGCACCCCGACGCAATTGCCATAGCCGCCAATTCCGCCGACGACACCCGCGAGCAGATACCCGGTTCGCGGATGCTCGAGCGCGCCGAACTTGAGCGAGTTCATGCTCGCCAGCGGCCGCGCCCCCATCGTGAAGATGTCGCGGATGATCCCGCCGACTCCGGTCGCCGCGCCCTGATACGGCTCGACGAATGACGGATGGTTATGGCTTTCAATTTTGAACACGGCAACCCAGCCGTCGCCGACGTCGATCGCGCCCGCGTTCTCGCCCGGACCGCCGACCACGCGCGGACCGCTCATCGGCAATCGCCGCAGATGCTTCCGCGACGACTTATATGAGCAATGCTCCGACCACATCACCGAGAAAACGCCGAGCTCAGTGAAGCTCGGCGTACGCCCGAGGAGTTTGACGATCGCGGCATATTCCGCGTCGCTCAGGCCGTGGCTGCGCGCCGCCGCGAGATCAACGGTTGGTTCACCCGCGAGGGTCATTTCTGCCTAGCCGGCGCTCGTGATCAACGATCTAAATAGCTTGAGGCCGTCATCTCCACCGGCGAGCGCCTTCTCGACGGCATGTTCCGGATGAGGCATCAAACCGAACACGTTGAAACGTTCGTTGGCGATCGCTGCGATCGCCCGCATCGAGCCGTTCGGATTCGCTTCGTCGGTCTCACGCCCGCCCGCGTCGACATAGCGCATCAGCACCTGTCCGCGTTCCTCCATCGCGAGCAACTCAGCCTCAGGCGCGACGTAGCAACCCTCGCCATGCTTGATCGGCAGCCGCAGTAGTTCACCCTCGCGCGACGCGCAGGTAAACGGCGTGCGCGCATTCTCGATTCGCACCGTCACCTGCTCGCAGATAAACGCCAGCGAACGATTGCGCGTCAGGGCGCCGGGCAGCAGATGGGCCTCGCACAGAATCTGGAAACCGTTGCAGATGCCAACCACCAGGCCGCCGTCGTTGGCGAACCGGATCAAGCTCTTCATGATCGGCGAAAACCGCGCGATCGCGCCGCAGCGCAGATAATCGCCGTAGCTGAAGCCGCCCGGCAGCACGATACATTCCGCGCCCTCAAGGCTTTCGTCCTTGTGCCACAATATCTTCGCGTCTTGATCGAGTACCACGCGGAGCGCGTGGATAGCGTCGTTATCGTCCAATGAGCCGGGGAAGCGGACCACACCCCACTTCATGCAGCGCCCCGCTTCATACGTCTGCGACCTCGAGTCGATAATCCTCGATCAACGGATTGACCAGCAGCCGCTCGCACATCTCGCGCGCCGCGGTTTCCGCGACGCTCGCCGACCCGGCGTCGATTTCGAGCACGATGTAGCGCCCGATATGGACCGAGCTGACATCCGCGAATCCAAGGCTTCTGAGCGCGCCTTCAGCCGCCCGGCCCTGCGGATCTAGGATACCCTTGCGGGGTGTGACGTAGATCTTGACGGTCAAGTTCACGCCGCCCGCGCCGTCGTCAGCCTTCGACCCGCCGCAGCATCTCCTGATACGCCCCCTCCACGTTGCCGAGGTCGCGCCGGAAGCGATCCTTGTCGAGCTTCTCGCGCGTCGCCTTGTCCCAGAAGCGGCAGGTGTCCGGGCAAATCTCGTCGCCGAGCAAAATCTCGCCTTTGTGCCGCCCGAATTCGAGCTTGAAATCCACCAGGATAATCCCGCGCTCATCGAGAAACCCGCTCAGCACCTCATTGACCTTGAGCGCCATCGCGTGAATCGCTTCGATCTCGGCCGCCGTCGCCCAACCGAACATGATCGCATGTTCAGCGTAGATCAGCGGATCGTCGAGCGGGTCCGACTTGTAGTAGTACTCGACAATCGGATGAGGCAGCGCTTCGCCCTCCTCGCGCCCCAGCCGCTTCGCCATCGAGCCTGCGACGATATTGCGCACCACCGTCTCAACCGGCACGATCTGCAGCCGCTTGCACAGCATGTCGCGATCGTTCAGCCGCCGCACGAAATGCGTCTTGATCCCGGCGCGCTCCAGCACTCCGAAAAACAGCTCGGAGAGGCGGTTGTTGATGACGCCCTTGTCCTCGATCGTTCCGCGCTTCTTCGCATTGAACGCCGTCGCGTCGTCTTTGAAATAGGCGATTACGAGGTCGGGGTCGGGCGTCGTGTAGAGCTTCTTGGCCTTGCCCTCGTAAAACATTTCGCGTTTTTCAGGAATCGTTTCCATCTTATTGCTCCGTCGGGTCAAGGATTTAGTGTGATGCGTCTATTTTATATGAATGCCGTACTGGTATCGCCACGATTGGCGGATGCACGTCAGCGGCGCTTATCCACAAAATGACTGATCTATTCACACCGACTCAACCGCGCCTGTTTATGCTCATAATTTGAAAATGCGCATTCCTTCGACG